>DASSDE010000590.1:0-12481 GCA_035697365.1 Kribbella sp.
GACGGACGGCGAGATCGTAGAGTTCTCGCCGCCCGCCAGCGGGGCCAGCGCGACGTTGATGACCCGGTTGGCCGGGTTCGGAGCGATCACCTGCGGCCAGATGTACATGTTCCACGCGGTCAGGAAGCTGATCGAGCAGAAGGTGGCCAGCGCCGGCCTTGCCAGCGGCAGGGCGATGGAGGTCAGCACGCGGCCCCAGCCCGCACCGTCGATCCGGGCCGCCTCGATGAGGCCGGTCGGGAGGCTGGCGAAGAACTGCCGGAAGAGCAGGATCGCGAACGCGCACTGCGCTGCCATCGGGACGATCAGCCCCGCGTACGTGTTCAGCCAGCCGAGCTGGAACGTGATCACGAAGAGCGGAATCAGGGTCAGGTTGCCCGGGATCATCATCGGCACGACGAGAATCGCGAGGATGGCGGCCGACCACCTGAACGGGATCTTCGCGAGGGCGAACGCGGCGGGCAGCGAGAGCAGCAACTGCAGACCGATGATGCCCAGACTGAAGATGAAGGTGTTGGCGATGACCTGGGGCGTGAGATACCTCCAGGCCTCGGCGAAGTTCTCCCAGATCGGTGTGTCCGGCAGCAGCTTCGGCGGGAAGGCGTTCACCTCGGCGCCGGACTTCAGCGAGCTGGTGACCATGAACAACAGCGGCGTCGCCATCACCAGTCCGCCGAGCAGGATCGCGACGTACCGGACGGCACCGTGCAGACGTGAAGTAGGCATCAGTTGTGCTCCCTTCGGAAGCGCACGATCGTGCGCACGAGCAGTACCACCGCGACCATCAGGACCAGTTGGAACAGCGACAGTGCGCTCGCATAGCCGATGTCGCGCTCGGCGAAGGCGACCTTGTACGCGTAGAGCGCGAGCGACTGTGTGGTGCCGAGCGGCCCGCCGTCGGTCATGATCAGCGCTACCTCGAACGACCCGCTGACGAAGCCGACCGCCTGCAGCACCGTGATCAGCAGTGTCGTGCCCCGGACGTTCGGCCAGGTCATCGACCAGACCTGACGCCACTTCCCGGCGCCGTCGAGGGATGCGGCGGCGTAGATGTCTTCCGGCACCCGCTGGAGACCGGCGAGGTACAAGATGATGACGAGCGGCAGGCCGCTCCAGATCATCATGACGACGAGCGCGGGGCGCGCCCAGGTCAGGTCGGACAGCCAGTTCGGGCCGTCGATGCCGATCCAGGCGAGCACCTGGTTGACCAGGCCCTTGGAGTTGTACAGGTTGACCCAGATCAGCGAGGAGACGGCCGCCGAGGCGATCATCGGCGCGAAGTAGAACACCCGGATGACACCGACACCCGGCATTTTCGTATTGATGAGAACGGCCAGTAGGAACCCGATCAGCGTTGTCGGGACGACGCCCATCACGACGAACAGTACGGTGACGCCGAGCGCGTGCCACATGTCGGCATCCCCGAACAGCCGGCTCACATTCGCCAGCCCGACCCATTTCGGAGTGCCGAAGAGGTCCCATTGAAAGAACGTCAGCGCCAGACCGCCGAGGGCAGGAAGAATGACGAACAACGCGAACGCCAGCATCCCGGGCGTGAGAAATGCGGCCGCCGTGAGCGCGTCGAGGTGTTTACCGCGCCGGTGACCGGGATCGTCGGCCGGGCCCGGTTGTTTCTCCGCGCCCGGCCGAGACAAGGAAACATCAAGAATTGGGGTCGACACCCGGGACCTCCGATAAGATCGAACCGCCGGGGCGGGAAATGTCTCCCGCCCCGGCGTGCTGTCTATTTGCTCTGCTTCTCGATGGCGGCGTTGACGGTCGCCTCGGCCTCGCCGAACGCGTCCGCGATCGAGCGGCCCTTCAGCAACACTTCCTGGGTCGCCTTCTTCGTGGCCGCCTGCATGGTGGTCGACGACGAGCCGGGGAGTTGGGCGAGGAGCACCGCGGTGCGCGCCGACTTGCCGAAGATGGCGATGTTCGCCGGCGGCGGCGTGCCGTTCTTCCAGGTGCCGTTGTCGATGCCGTCGGCGGTCGGCGGGATGACGCCGCCGACGTCCTGGGCGACCTTCATGCCCGCGCTGGTGTCGTAGAACCAGCTCAGGAACGCCCACGCCGCGTCCTGGTTCTTGCTGGTCTGTGCGATCGACAACCCGTACGAACCGCCGCCGGCCGTCGAGTGGCCCTTGATCGTCGGGAGCACCTGGACGTCCCAGTCCGCCTTGCCCAGCGACGTTTTGGTCTGCGGGATGGTGGCCCGGGAGGCGATGGCCATGGCGACCTTCCCGGAACCGAAGCTGGCCTTCGGGTCGTTGGCTGTCGCGCTGTACGGCCCGGAAGCCTTCCCGTAGGCGCTCAGGAGCAGCTTCCACGCCTCCTGGGCGGCGGGCTGGCCGATGCCGGACTTGTGCGTGTCGGGGTCGTAGATGTACCCGCCGAACGCCTTGATGACGGGTCCGTAGACGATCTGTGCGGTGCCGTCGCCCAGGGGCGCGCCGATGCCCGTGATCCGGCCGCCGGATTTCGTCTGGATCTCGGCCGCCACCCGGAGCATGTCGTCCCAGGTCCAGTCCGCCTTCGGGTACTCCTTCACGCCGAGCTGATCGAACAGGGACTTGTTGTAGAACAGGCCCACGGAGTCGGCGCTCACCGGGAGTCCGGTGATCTGATCAGGCTTCGCGAGCGGCCGGTACTGACCGAGGAACTGCGGGAGGAAGGAGTCCTCCTTGAGACCGTGGAGCTTGCCGTCCTTCAGTCCTGGCGCCAGGTCGAGCGTGACGTTGTCGGTCGCGAGCGTGTCGGCCAGGAAGTCCACGTTGAAGAAGACGTCGGGCAGTTCACCGCTCAGCCGCGCGGTCGCCAGTTGCTGGGCGTACTCGTCGGCCTTGTCGGTGGTACTGCGCACCTCGACCTTCCGATCGGGGAACGCTTTCATGTACGCGTCCGCGTACTTCTTGAACTGTGGCTCGAGGGCGGTGATCGTGGTCAGGACGATGGAACTTCCGTCGACTTTCCCGGCGCCTCCGGAACTGGAGGCCGCGTTTCCGCCGCAGGCCGCGAGCACGGTGAACATGACGGCTGCGGCGACGGCAACAACCACCCGGTGACGCGCTGTGCGTAACGTCATTGTCGGCTTTCCTTCGGTTGATCTGAATCCAGCGTGAATGCATGACTCAACCCAGCGATGAGCGTGCACTCCGACCGGTTTCCGGGCACATTCACCGAGATTGAAAGCTTTCAGATTGAAAGCTTTCAGGCCATACTGGGCGTGGCTGGATAACCTTGTCAAGGGCGGATGCCGAAGACGGCCGGACGAGTTAGCGGGCCCTCGCTCCACGCCTGGGGGAGCGGGCCGGGCGGCCGCCGGTGCTGGCCCGAACGATGAGCTCGGGTGGCAGCAGGGAGTGCTCGTGGACGTGCCCGCCGCCGTTCGCGACATGGTCCAGCACCAGGCGAACCGCCTCTGCTGCCAGCGCTTCCTTCGGCTGCCGGACGGTCGTCAGCGGCACGGCGGCCGACGCCGCGTAGTCGATGTCGTCGTACCCGACGATGGCGACGTCGCGCGGCACCTCGATGCCGTCGGCAATCACGATCGACTGCATCAGGCCGAGTGCCAGCAGGTCGTTCGCCGCGAAGACCCCGTCCGGCCGGGACCGCGATCCCTTGGCGGCCAGGACGTCGCCGACCGCCCGGCCGTCGGCGATCGTCTGATCCTCGGTGTCGATGTGGGTGAGGGTGGCGCCCTTGACCTCGGCGGTGGCACGCAGGGCGCCGTTCCATCTGTCCTCGACCTGATGGAGGGGGCCGCCAACGAATGCGATCCGCCGTCGTCCGGTGTCGAGCAGGTGCCGCACCGCGAGATATCCGCCGGCGTCGCCGTCGAGCGCGAGCGAGCAGAAGTCTCCGTCGACCGCATGGATGTCGAACAGTACGACGGGCATGCCCCGCCGGATCACGCGCTGGATCCGCGCGGTCTCGCCCGCCAGGGGAGCGATGATCATGCCGCTGACGCGCTGCTCCTCGAACAGCTCGATGTAGCGGTCCTCGCGGCGGCCGAGCTGATCGCTGCTGCCGAGGATGATGGTGTGCCCGTTGGCCTCCGCCGCGCTCTCGCAGGCGTGCGCCAGATCGGCGAAGAACGGGTTGGCGACGTTGAGCACGATCATGCCGAGCGTGGTGCCGCCGCCCATCTTGAGCTGCCGGGCGAGATCGTTGCGGACGAAGCCGAGCTCGTCCATCGTGGCGAGCACACGTTCCAGCGTGGCACTCGAGACCAGCTCGGGCCGGTTGAGTACGTGCGAGACCGTACCGACGGACACATGTGCGCGGGCAGCCACCTCACGAATTCCGACTCGCCCGGCCACGTCGTTCCTCTCTCACCTTCTCCTGCAGCGCTGACTGCTCATCATAAGCCGGACAGAACTGTCGATCCGGTACGCCGAGTGCACCGCGCGTCCAGAACCGGACAGGTCGGTTGGACCGTCCATCGTGATGACCTAGCGTGGCGCGATGACCAAGAGCGGGCCGGGACTGTCCGTGTCCGAGCTGTTCACCGAGGACGCGGACAACCCGATCGGCATCGCCGTTCCCCGGCCGCGGCTGACGTGGCTGCTCGAGTCCGCCGGGAGTGGGTTCTCGCAGACTGCCTATCAGGTCGAGGTCGCCGATGTCTGGGACAGTGGCGTCATCCAGTCATCGCAGTCAGTAGGCGTCCGGTATGACGGTCCGGAGCTGGCTGCGGGCACGAGATACCACTGGCGGGTCAGGTGCTGGGACCAGAACGGTGCCGCGTCGTCGTGGAGTGCGCCGGCGTACTGGGAGACCGGACTCTTCGACGAATCGGACTGGGCAGGCGCTCGGTGGATCGGCGGATCCGAGGACAGCAGCCCTCAACTGCGGAAACAGTTCGCCGTCGGTGGGGAGGTCGTACGGGCGCGGGTCTACCTGAGCGGACTGGGGTACCACGTGCTGACGATCGACGGTACGCGCGTCACGAAGAACGTGCTCGAACCGGGCGTCACCACCTATGACAAGTCGGCGTTGTACTCAACTCATGACGTGACCAATGCTGTCCGGGCGCAGGGCGCGCATGTGCTGGGCGTGACTCTCGGCCGTGGGTTCTACGGGCTGTCGGCCGAGGACACCAAGTACTGGGGGTCTGCGCCATGGCTGGGGAATCCACGGCTGCGGCTCAAGCTGCGGGTTGACTATCAGGACGGCAGCCGGGATGTGGTCGTGAGCGACACTGACTGGCTGGTGAGCGAGGGCCCGACCACGCGCGACTCGGTCTACCTGGGCGAGACCTACGACGCTCGCCTGGTCCAGCCGCGCTGGGATCGCCCAGGATTCGACGCGAGCGAATGGCGGCCCGCTGCCGAGATGGCGGCACCGACGTCCAACCTGCGCCCGCAGTTGATGGAGCCGATCCGGGTGCTCGACACATTGCCCGCCACCGAGATCACTTCCCCCAACCCCGGCAGCTATGTGTTCAAGTACCCGGTGGTGACCGCCGGCTGGGCGCGGCTGCGGGTCGCGGGTCCGGCAGGTACTGAGGTCACGCTGCGGTACGGCGAGACGCTGCACCCCGACGGCACGGTCGACAATCGCGGTGATGCCGGCCTGACGAACGGTGCGATCCAGACCGATCGCTACGTACTGAGCGGCAACGCGACGGAGGTCTGGGAGCCGAGCTTCAGCTACAAGGGCTTCCAGTACGTCCAGGTCGACGGCTACCCGGGTGTCCCCACGGTCGACGACGTACTGGCTCAGGTGGTGCACAGCGAGGTGCCGTCCACCGGGACCTTCAACTGCTCTGCGCCGACACTGAACAGCATTCACGAGATCAGCCGGCGCACGATCCTCAACAACCTGCACTCGGTGATGACCGACACGCCGATCTTCGAGAAACGCGGCTGGCTCGGCGACGTCAACGTGTTGCTTCCGGCAACTATCGACAACTTCGGGATGCACCGGTTCTACCGCAACTGGCTGAGCACGATCCAGGACGGCCAAGCCTCCGACGGTGCCGGTGTCGAGTTGTCGCCGAATCCCGATCCCGCAGCCTACACGGACCCGATCTGGGCCGGGGTGCTCGTCGACCTCCCGTGGCAGCTGTTCCAGGACTACGGCGACCGCGATGTTCTCGAGCAGAGCTACGACTCGATGGCCCGGTACGTCGACTACCTGACGAGGTCTTCGGATGGGCTGATCCAGCAGGGGTTCTACGGCGACTGGGTGTCGCCGGCCACGTCCGGGACCTTCCCGTGGCCGCCGGAAGGCGCGCAGCTCACCGCGACCGCCTACTTCTACCGGTACGTCGGCGTGCTGGCCGCGGCGGCCGACGAGCTCGGGCGCCAGGACGATGCGTCGCGGTACCGCGAACTCGCCGCCCGGATCGCCGCTGCTTTCGATGCGAGGTTCCTCGACCGCTCGGCCGGGGTCTATCGGACCGAACGTGAGGTCGGGTACCGGCAGACGTCCAACGCGGTGCCACTGTCCTTCGGACTGGTGCCGACCGAGCTGGTCGACCGGGTCGTCGAGAACCTGGTCGCCGATGTACGGGCCAGGGGCAACCATCTGAACACCGGCCATGCGGGCACCAAGGAGTTGCTGTCTGCGCTCACGGCGCATGGACGCGTCGATGTCGCGTTCGCCGTCGCCACGCAACGGACGTACCCGAGCTGGGGCTTCTGGATCGAGAACGGGGCCACCACCTTGTGGGAGGCGTGGGAGACCAGCACCCGGTCGCGCGACCACGCCTTCCTCGGCAGCATCGAGGGCTGGTTCTATCGTGATCTCGCAGGGATCAAACCGGCCGCGCCCGGCTACGCGCGAGTCGCAATCCGGCCGCACGTCCCGGCCGGGCTGGAACAGGTGTCGGCCTCGGTCCGTACGGTTCACGGCGTGGTCGGCTCGCAGTGGGATCAGCGGGACGACGGGTTGCACCTGACCGTCACGATCCCCGTCAACACCACAGCGGAGGTCTTCGTTCCCGCGCTCTCCGCGCAGGATGTCACGGCGGCCGATTCAGACTTCGTCCGGATGGATGGCGATCGGGCGGTGTTCAGGGTCGGGTCCGGCACCTACCACTTCCGTACTTCAGTGCGCTGAGCGTGTGAGGTGAGCCGCGCATTCGGCGGCGATTGCCAGGGCGAGGGTTTCTGCTGTGTCGGCGGCGTGCTCGGGGACCAGGTGGTCGATCGTGCCGGAGGCGTGCAGGTCGGGCGCGGTGATGCGCTGCGCGGTGGCGAGTTCGGGAGCGTGGGTGGTGTCGCGGTACACGATGGCGCTGGCTCCTTCGGGTGGGAGCGGGGCGAGCCAGGCGTGTTCGGCGGCGATCACGGTCGTTGCCGGGAGCAACGCCAGCGCGCCGCCACCCGCGCCTTGACCGAGCAGTACGGACAGCGTTGGGACGGTCAGCGTCGTCATGGTGGAGATGCACTGTGCGATCTCGCCCGCGAGCCCGCCTTCCTCCGCGGCCGGGGAGAGCTCGGCGCCTGCGGTGTCGATGACCGTGACGAGCGGGAGGCCGATGCTCTGGGCGAGGTTCATGCCGCGGCGCGCCTGGCGGAGGGCGGCCGGTCCCATCGGCTTGATCTGTGAGCGGTCCTGGCCGACCAGGACGCAGGGACGGCCGTCGATCCGGGTGAGCGCGACGAGAACGGCCGCGTCGGGCTCGGTCAGCCGGACGGTTCCGGTGGCACCGTACCGGAGGAGGTCGCGGACGCCGGCGCGGTCCGCCTGCCGCGTTCGCAGGACGGAGGTCCAGGCGTCGACCGGTCCGGCTGCGCCGGTACGCCGGGGGAGTGCCGGAGCGACTGGTGGGTCGACGAGGATGCCGAGGGCTCGATCGAGCAGGACCGGTAGGTCGACGGTCTCCACGACGCCGTCGATGACGCCGTGCGCGGCGAGGTTCTCCGCGGTCTGGATGCCGGCCGGGAAGGGTTCGCCGTGCAGGGCCTGGTAGACCTTCGGGCCGAGGAAGCCGATCAGGGCGCCGGGTTCGGCGACCGTGACGTGGCCGAGGGAGCCCCAGGACGCGAACACCCCGCCGGTCGTCGGATGTCTCAGATGGACGAGGTAGGGGAGGCCCGCGGCGCGATGGTCCATCAAGGCCCGGGAGATCGTGATCATCTCGACGAAGGCGGTCGCGCCCTCCTGCATCCGGGTCCCGCCGGACGCGGTCGAGGCGACAATCGGCAGCCGTTCGGCGGTGGCCCGCCGGACCGCTGCGGTGATTCGCTCGGCGGCGACCCGGCCGATCGATCCGGCCAGGAACGCGAACTCCCCGGCGAGTACGGCGAGTTGCCGGCCGCGGACCGTACCGCGACCGGTGATCACGGACTCGTCTGTGCCGGCCCGCTCGGCGGCCCGTTCCAGTTGCTGCTGATACGCCGCGTCGGCCGACTGGGTGCCCGGCCGGTCCCAGGACTCGAACGAACCGGCATCGAGCACCGCGTCGATCAGGCCGTGCGCACTCATCGTTCCAGCCAGGCGCGGATCGCGGCACCGTGCTCGTCGAGCGTCGGTGGCGGCCGATGACCACCGGGCGTACGTTCCTGCTCGCCGTCGAAGAACCGCAGCGGTGGGCCGGGCAGCCGGAGCGGTCCCAGCGTGCTGTGATCGACGTCGATGAGCAGGCCCTGGCTTGCGGTCTGATCCCACAGGTAGACCTCGTCCAGAGCCCGTACCCGCCCGGCCGGAACTCCCGCGTCGGCGAGCCTCGCGAGCAGTTCCGCACTGGTCAGACCAGTGAAGGCCGCCTCGATGACAGCGATCAGACGGTCCCGGTGCGCGACCCGATCGGCGTTCGTCGTCAACCCGTCGACGTCGAGGGCGAACGCCGCCGCGAACCGTTGCCACAGGCCCTCACTGCCGACCGCGATCTGCACCGCGCCGTCAGCACAGTGGAACAGCCCGTACGGCGCGATCGACGGATGATGGTTGCCCTGGGCCACGCCAACCTCACCCGCCACGGTGTAGCGCGTGCCCTGAAAGGCATGTACGCCAACGATTGCCGCAAGCAATGACGTACGGACGGTCGTACCGACCCCGGTCGCAGCGCGTTCGTGGAGTGCCGCGACCACACCGTACGCGCCGTACATCCCCGCCAGCAGGTCACCGATCGGTACGCCGACCCGCTGCGGATCGTCCGGTCCCGATCCGGTCAACGACATCAGGCCGGCCTCGCCCTGTGCGATCTGGTCGTAGCCACCGCGTCCACCTTCCGGGCCGTCATGGCCGAAGCCGGTGATCGACAGCACGACCAGCCGCGGGTTGCGCTCCCGCAGTACGTCGATGCCGAGGCCGAGCCGCTCGAGGACACCGGTCCGGAAGTTCTCCACGAGGACGTCGGCGCGATCGATCAGCCGCAGCGCGACGTCCCGGTCGGCGGCATCCTTCAGGTCGAGCGCGATCGACTCCTTGTTGCGGTTCGCGGACAGGAAGTACGTCGACTCGTCGCCGGCGAACGGTGGTCCCCAGCCGCGGGTGTCGTCACCGCGGCCGGGAGCCTCCACCTTGATCACCCGCGCGCCGAGGTCGCCGAGCATCATGGTCGCGTGCGGCCCGGCCAGAGCGCGCGTCAGATCCACGACCAGTACTCCGCTCAGCGGCCCCTGCACGGACGTCACCAACCCGGCAGGACGAGAGCGGCCCAGACGAGCAGCGGACCGACCACGACCACGATCGCGCTGTAGGTGAGAATCTGCTTGTAGTACACGGGTTCCGCGATCGTGTCCGGCCGGTTCGCGAGCATCAGCGCACCGTTGGTGGAGAACGGACTGACATCCACGATGGTCGACGCGATCGCGAGCGCCGCGACGAAGAAGCCGGCGCTGATCCCGCCGTGGCCGATCAGCGGCACGGCGATCGGGATGATCACCGGGAGCAGCGCTGTCGACGAGGCGAACGCCGAGACCACACCGCCGACGTAGCACAGGACGAGCGCACCGATGATCGCGGCGCCGAGGCCCGCGGCCCATTTGCCGACGAACTGCGGCGCACCGGATTCGGTGAGCACGGCCGCGTACGTGCTGACTCCGGCGACGAGCAGAACGGTCGGCCACGCGACCTGCTTGACGGCGTCCTTGTGCTCGGTCGGCGACAGGATCGCGAGCAGTACAGCGGCGGTGATCGCGACGAACCCGATGTTCTTGTCGAACGCAAGAGCGACCACGGCGACGAGGACGAACGCGATCAGCGTCAGCAGTTGGTCCCGCTGGACGCCTCGCGCGAGCGTGCCGGTCGGCGCAGAGGCGCCGGTGCCGCGGGCGGTGACCGTCGCGCCGCCGTGGTGCAGGTCATCGGTCAGACCTGCCTGGTCGCTGAGGTCGGCGCGCTGGTCCATCAGCTTGCGGCCACCGAACAGTACGAAGAGGATCGTCGCCATCACCAGGTTGACGACGAGGCTGGACAAGAAGACGGTCAGCTCGCTGGACGGCAGCTTGGCGTCCGCCATCACCGAGTTGGTGATCGTGCCGTAGATGCTGATCGGGGAGAACCCGCCGGCCTGGGCGCCGTGTACGACGAACATGCCCATCATCAGCGGGTTGATCTGGTACCGGGCGGCGAAGCCGAGCGCGATCGGGCCGATGATCGCGCAGGCCGCGGGGCTGGCGGCACCGATCGCGGTGAGCACCGCGGTGACCGCGAACATCACCCACGGGATCAGCGCGACCCGGCCGCCGACGGCCCGGACGGCGCTGGCGACTATCAGGTCGACGGTGCCGTTGTTCTTCGCGATCGCGAACAGGTAGGTGACGCCGATCAGGGTCAGGACCAGGTCGCCGCTGACCCCGGCCAGGATCTCCTTCTCACTCAGGTGCAACGAGTAGACGCCGACCAGCCACGCCGCGACGTACGCGAGCGCTCCCATGTTGATCGGCAGGACCGTACCGACGACGAACAGCGCGACGAGCGCCAGGATCGCAACCCACTCTGGTCCCATGTCGAGTCCTTCTTCCGGGCGGGGAATGGTACTGACTGAGGTACAGCTCACAGCTGGTGGATCAGTGGCCTAGCCAATAGCCCAATAGTCCGGTTGTCAATAAGCTGTCGGCATGGAGTCGCCGCCACCACCCCGTCCGGTACTGCGGTCCCGCCTCTACGAGCAGGTCGCCGACCAGATCACCACCTGGATCACGGAGAACGGCCTGCGCGCCGGTGATCGGCTGCCGCCGGAGCGGGAGCTCGCCCAGCGGCTCGGAGTCAGCCGCGCGACCCTCAGCCAGGCGCTGGTGGCGCTCGAGGTGATCGGTGTGGTGGTGGTCCGGCACGGCGACGGTACGGTCCTGACCGAGCGGGCCCGGACGGCGCCGGTGATCGAGGCGATCCGCGCGCACGCCGACCGGCTGCCCGAGATCATCGAGGCCCGGGACGCCCTCGAGTCGAAGCTGGCCGCGCTGGCCGCGGCCCGCCGTACCGAGGACGACCTGGCTGCGATCCGCGCGGCGCTGGCCGCGATGGAGAGCGACATCGACGCCGGCGGCCGGGGCGTGGAGGCCGACGAGGCGTTCCATGGGGCGGTGACGGCGGCGGCGCGGTCGGAGTTGCTGACGCAGATGATGGGCGCCATCCACGACCTGATCCGGGAGACCCGGCTGGAGTCGCTGTCGCAGCCGGGGCGCCCGCGCGAGTCGCTGGCGGGTCATCGCAAGGTCGCGGACGCGATCGGTGCCGGGAATCCGGACGCCGCCGCGCAGGCCATGCACGAGCACGTGATGCTCGTGTCCGACGTGGCACTGCTCCGGGATCGGACGTGACGGGCGCCGAGCACCTGGCGATCATCGCGGCCGGGCTCGGTGCCGGCGTGCTCACCTCGACCGTCGGTGTCGCGTCGCTGATCAGCTTCCCGGCGCTGATCGCGCTCGGGATCCCGCCGGTGGTCGCGAACGCCTCGAACACGATCGGTCTGCTGCCCGGAGCCTTGAGCGGCTCGTTCGGCTACCGCCGTGAGCTGCGCCAGGTGTCCCGGCCGACCACGATCGCGGTCGTGCTGACCTGTGCGATCGGCGCGATCGGCGGCGCCGTACTGCTGCTGGCACTGCCTCCACGGGTGTTCGCGGCGGCGGCGCCCTGGCTGATCCTGTTCACCTGCTTGCTCGTCGGCGTACAGCCGTGGATCTCGCGTTGGCTCCGGTCCCGGCGCACGGGCCCGCAGGAGACCCGGACCACGATGACGCCGGCAACGACCGCCTTCGCCGCGCTGACCGGCGTGTACGGGGGCTACTTCGGCGCCGGTGCCGGCGTAATGATGATGGCGGTGCTCGCCCTGGGCCTGGATCTCGAGCTCCGCGTACTGAACGGCCTGAAAACCCTGTCCCTGCTGGCCGCGACCCTGGTCGCCAGCATCATCTTCGTCGTCGTCGCGGACCTGAACCCGACCGCGATCGTGCTGCTCGCCATCGGCTCGGTCGCCGGCGGCTACGTCGGCTCCCACATCGGCCGCCGGCTCCCGAGCACCCTGCTGAGGATCCTGATCGTGATCGCCGGCATCACCGCCGCCGTCCTGATGCTGCGCTAG
>DASSDE010000591.1:0-4944 GCA_035697365.1 Kribbella sp.
TCCCCGCTGCCGAACTGGTTCAACGGCTACCCGCCGATCGACAGCCGAACGTTGGCTGGACCAATGTCCTACAAGGCCGGGGTGGAAGGCGTGCTGTACTACGCCACGAACCGCTGGCTGCGCACCGACCACGCGAACCAGCTGCTCGTGAACGACGGCATTCTGTCGGCGTGGAAGGCGGCGACCTTCAACGGAACGGCCGGCGACGGCTCGATGTTCTACCCCGGCCCGAACGGTCCGATGGCGTCGATCCGGCTGGAGAACTTCCGCGACGGCATGGAGGACTACAACCTGCTGTGGATGCTCGAACAGAGCCTGAAGACCAACCCGCAACTCCCGCCGGCACTGCGGGCCCAGGCCACCAAACTCCTCAGTGCCGACGACGTGGTCACCGACCAGCGCACCTTCACCGAGGACCCGGTGCGATACCGGAACTGGCGCATCCAGGTCACCGCGACCGTCACCGCGATCGGGGGGCTAGAGTGAGTGCATGGCTGACCTTTTGACCGACGATCAGATCGACCTTGCGTTGCGCGATCACCTGCCGGAGTGGAAGGTCGTGGACGGCGAACTGGTCCGCAGCGTCACGAACGGCAACTTCCTCGACGGGATCCGCCTGGTGGCCACGGTCGCGCAGCTCGCCGAGTCGATGAACCACCACCCGGACATCGACATCCGCTACACGACGATCACCTTCCGGGTCAGCAGCCACGAGGCCGGCGGCATCACCCAGGACGACCTCGTCCTGGCCCGGCACATCGACACAGCAGCCGGCTGACGACTTCCCGTCATGGCGCCTGTCGGCCACGACAGGCGCTGGTACCGCACGCCCAAAGCCCTTAAATCTAAGGGATGACAATATCCTCGGCCGCGACTCCCTCGCGGCGGGTCCGCCTCATCTTCGTCAGCGCGTTGACCGTTCTCTCGGCGTTGCTCCCTACGTCCGCCCAAGCTGCTCAGCCGGGCTGGTTCTGGAATCGGCCGCATTGCGACACCGTGTACGGCGACGGGTCGGTGACGATCACCGAGACCGACGGTGAGATCCTCGCGCCGACCACCGGCAAGCTCCGCGCCGTCACGTACGCGAAGGTCGCCGCGCTCCAGGAACCGAACACCCTGATCAGCATCGGCCAGCAGACGATCCAGCGCTCCAGCGACGCGGGATGCAGCTGGCAACTGCTCGACAAGACCCCCGACGACCTGTCCGCGTACGACGTCCAGCCGGGTCCCGGCGATTCGGCGTACGTCTACGGCGTCAACGACCAGCCCATCTACCGCGTCCACGGCGGCCAGGTGAGCACAGTCCTCGGCCCGGTCGAGTGGCAGGGGCTCGCCGCGCTGGATGCCCGCCCGGGGCAGCTGCGGGTGGTGTCCGGCAACGGGCAGGTGTACGACTCCACGGACGACGGCGTCAGCTGGCAGCGCGTCGGCGTACCGGCCGGTCGCGACCTGTTCCTGTACGACGCCGCCGTCGATCCGCGGGACCCGGACCACATCGTGATCGGCGTGATGTCCGACGGTGTCTACACGACGTTCGACGGCGGCCGTACGTGGACCCAATCGCGCCCGGTCGAACGGGTGAACGCGTTCACCGTGGTGATGTCGCCGGCCGATCCGTCGAAGGTGTGGATGGAGGGGTACGACCGGGACCGGGCAACCCGGTTCATCTGGGAGTCCACCGACGGCGGGCTGAAGTTCCGCGAGGTGCTGGACCAGTCGCGGGCCACCCTGATCAACGGCAATCACCTGTGGGCCTCGCCGACCGATCCCGACCTGCTCTACTTCAGCTACGGCACGTCCTTCGCGAACTTCGGGGCGGATCTCTACCGCTTCGTCCCCTCCACCGGCGCCCTCACCAAGCACCACAACCGCAACGACGGCATCCCGTCCCTGGCCTTCAACCCCGCCGACCCGCAGATCCTCTACCTGGGCCTCGCCGAAGAACGCTGATCAGCCCAACGCTCTCGCCCGGAGCAACCTCACCCGCGCCGAGCCGGCGGCGGCGCCGTCGACTCACGGAAGATCAGGCTGTTGATCCCGGTCGGCGGCGCCGGAACCGGTTCGTTGCGGATCTCGGCAACGAGCCGACGGATCAGGGCGCGTCCCTGCGCCTCGCGATCCACCGACACCGTGGACAGCGACGGCGTGGTGAACCTGCCCATCTCGTCGTCGTTCCAGCCGAACACGCTCAGGTCGCCGGGCACGCTCCAGCCCCGCTCCGAGGCGGCCCGAATCGCGCCCATCGCGATGATGTCGTTCGCCGCCACGACAGCCGTCACGGCGGTGTCGGCCGGCAGCATGGTGATCGCGTCGTACCCGGACTGCGCGGACCAGTCACCGTCGACGGCGCCGACCGAGGTCAGGCCCAGGCGCTCGATGGTGTCGAGATAGACCTGCTTGCGGTTCCGCGCCGAGGTGAAGTTCTCCAGGTCACCGGAAAGATGCAGGAACGTCCGATGGCCCAGTCCGGCAAGGTACTCGACGATCTGCCGGATCTCGTCGGCGTCGGCGAACTCCGCGAGGTCGTGCAGCTTGTCGTCGTAGGCACTGCTCTCGACGATCGGTACCCGGTTCGCCTTCTTGCCTTTCAGGTTCAGCGGTGACAGCGCGAGAATCCCCTCGACCTGTCCCGACCTCGCCAGTTCGTCGACCCGGACCGAGCGCGCCGCGGAACCACCTTCGACGCTGACGATCTCGACCTGGAACCCGCCCTCGTGTGCGGTCCGCGACGCCGCGGCCAGCAGCCGCCCGGGAAAGTGGTCTCCGGAGGCGAGCACGATCGCGAGCCGGTTCGTGTGCCGGGTGCGCATCGAGCGCGCGACCAGGTTGGGCCGGTAGTCGAGCGTCTTGACCGCGTACTCGACCTTGATCCGGGTCTTCGGTTTCAGGCTGTCCTTGTCCTGCAGATAGCGCGACACCGTCGTGTGTGAGACGCCGGCCAGGCTCGCCACTTCATGGATGGTGGCCGGCCGTCTGGATGTTGACTCTGCCACGTTCCCCCTCCGCATACCCGACGCGTCCTGCGCTCCGCAGCGTATCACCGGGGTCTTGACACCCTAACAATGCTGCGGTTAGCTACCGGCTCAGAAGTGGATCGATCACTTTTTATTCTGACGACCAGGGAGAGCCTGTGGCTGAAGCTGACACTGCTCCTCGGGTGCGTGACGAAGCGTCGCGAGCTACGGATTCGGCCCGCTCCGCCGGGGTCCGGAAGCGCTCGCTGCTAGTGCGTCTGAGGCGTGACTACCCCGTACTCCTGCTTGCGGTCCCGGGAATGCTGATCCTGCTGGCATTCCAGTACTACCCGCTGTGGGGCAATATCATTGCTTTTCAGGATTATCAGCCGTACCTCGGGATAGGTAAGAGTCTGTGGTCCGGATTCGAGAATTTTTCCGTCATCTTCAGCGGTGATCCGGAATTCCTGAATGCGGTCAAGAACACCCTGGTGCTGACCGCGATCCAGACCGTGATCGTCTTCCCGGCGCCGATCGTGGTGGCCCTGGTGCTGCACAGCCTGCTCTCGAACAAGCTCCGGCAGTTCGTCCAGACGGTCATCTACCTGCCGCACTTCATGTCCTGGGTGATCGTGGTCGCGATCTTCCAGCAGGTGCTCGGTGGGACCGGCATGATCAACAACTGGCTGCGCGGCCACGGCTACGGCCCGATGCACATCATCGGCAATGCGGAAGCGTTCCGGGCGCTGCTCACGTCGCAGGTGCTCTGGAAGGACACCGGCTGGGCGACGATCCTCTTCCTGGCCGTGCTGTCCCAGATCGACCGCGCGCTCTACGAGGCGTCGGCGGTGGACGGCGCGAGCCGCTGGCGGCAGACCTGGCACGTCACCCTGCCCGGGCTCAAGCCGATCATCATCCTGCTGCTGATCCTCAAGCTCGGAGACTCGCTCACGGTCGGGTTCGAGCAGATCGTCCTGCAACAACAGGCGGTCGGTGTCGACGCCAGCGACGTCCTCGACACCTACGTCTACAACAACGGCATCCTCGGCGGGAACTGGGGGGTGGCAGCGGCGGTCGGCCTGGTGAAGAGCGCCGTCGCCCTGGCCCTGGTGCTGTCCGCCAACAAGATCGCTCACCGCCTCGGCGAGGAAGGCGTGTACCGCGGATGAAAACCAAAGCACCGACCACGATGGTCGGCGGCATGCCGATGCCGGGCCTCGCGGAACGCATCGGCAAGGCCCTCTTCCTGACCGTCATCTGCGCAATCGTCGTGGTGCCGTTCATCGGCGTGATCTCGACCAGCCTCGCCACCCCCGACGAGGTGACCAAGGCCGGCGGGTTCGTGATGTTCCCGACGCACGGCCTCGACTTCACGGCGTACCGGTCGATCCTGTCCGGCGGAACCGTCACCCAGGCGCTGCTGATCAGCGGGTTCGTGACGGCCGTCGGGACCACGATCGCGATCCTGCTGACCTGCACGCTCGGCTGGGCGTTGAGCCGCCGCGGCACGGTCGGCAACCGGGCGCTGCTGCTGCTCGTACTGGTCAGCCTGCTGTTCAACCCGGGACTGATCCCGTCCTACCTGGTCGTCCAGCAGTTCGGACTGCTGAACAGTCTGTGGGCCGTGATCGTGCCGGTCATCGTCAGCGCGTTCAACGTGATCGTCGTCCGCTCGTTCTTCGTCGGCCTGCCGGCCGAGATCATCGACGCGGCCCGGATCGACGGCGCCTCGGAGTGGAAGCTCTTCCGGCACATCGGCCTGCCGCTGTCCAAGGCGGTGATCGCCGTGATCGGGCTGTTCTACGGCGTCGGCTACTGGAACAGCTTCTTCAACGCGATGTTGTACCTCAACGACAGCGCCAAGTGGCCGCTGCAGCTGGTGCTGCGGACGTACGTCGTGAACGGCGTCGAGATCGGCGGCCAGGATCTCGGCCTCGGCAGCGAGGCGGTACCACCGCAGACCTCCATCCAGATGGCGATCCTGATGATC
>DASSDE010000592.1:0-4385 GCA_035697365.1 Kribbella sp.
TGACGCCATCCGGCGACGACAGCTCCACGACGACCTCCGAAGCAGACCTCGCGAACGCGACCCACACCGCGAGATCCGCAGCCGCCAGGGCCGAAGCCGCCGCCGGAAAGAGCAGGCAAGCAGCCGCCGACGCGGCCGCCGCCGCCGAGGAAGCCGAGAACAACGCGGCCGGCAAACCGGGCGCGGCCGACGACGACACCAACCTCGCCGACGAGCTGCTGATCGACCAGCGGCACCCGTCCGAAGGGATGGGTACGCCCGGTCCGCCGATCCGCCGCGGTAACCCGTTCACGTTCGGGTTCTTCGCGGCGCTCGGCGTCCTGGTCGCCTGGGGGCTGTGGAACGCCCTCGGTCAGGCGCGATCGGTGCTGATCCTGCTGCTGGTGGCGATCTTCATCGCCGTCGGCCTGAACCCGCTGGTCGAGTGGTTCATGCGCCGCGGCCTGAAGCGCGGGCTGTCGGTCGGCGTGGTGTTCCTGCTGATGATCCTCGCGGTCGCCGGCGTCGGGATGGCGATCGTCCCGGTGGTCAGCGACCAGATCAACAGCCTGATCAAGAACGCGCCGCAGTGGCTCGACCTGCTGAACAAGTCGAAGACGCTGGACGATTTGGACAACAAGTACCACTTCATCCAGAAGGGGAAGGACTACATCGAGGACCCGGCGCTGGCGCAGCGGGCGTTCGGTGGCATCCTCGGCGTCGGCAAGGTGGTCGCGGGCGCCCTGTTCAACACGTTCACCATTCTCGTACTGACCCTGTACTTCCTGGCGTCGCTGCCGACGGTCAAGCGGGCCGCGTACAGCCTGGTCCCGCGGACCCGCCGGAAGCGTGTCTCGATCCTCGGCGACGAGGTGCTCGGGCGCGTCGGTGGTTACGTCAGCGGGCAGTTCATGGTGGCGCTCTGCGCGGGCGTCACGATGTTCATCTTCCTGGAGATCATCGGCCTGCGGGAGTACGCAGTCGCGCTGGCGATCGTGGTGATGTTCTGCGACTTCATCCCGATGGTCGGCGGGTTCATCGGTGTCGTCGTGGTGTCGCTGATCGGCTTCACCGGCGGCCTCTGGACCGGCCTCGCCTGCTTGATCTACGGCATCATCTACCAGCAGGTCGAGAACTACGTCGTCGCGCCGCGCATCATGCGCCGCGCCGTCGACATCCCCGGCGCGGTCACCGTCATCGCAGCCCTCCTCGGCGGCGCCCTCCTCGGCGTGGTCGGCGCCCTCCTCGCGATCCCCACCGCCGCCGCCCTCCTCCTCATCATCCGAGAAGTCTGGGTCCGCAAAGCCGACGCCTCCTGACCCGAGAGGTTCAGGCGGTTACGTCGAGGATGAAGTGTTGGGCGGGGGTCAGGCGGTTGTGGGTGTTTACGCGGAGGTAGGTCTGCTGGTCGAGTTGCTGGGGTAGGTGGCGGTGGGCGAAGTAGGAGTGGAGGGCTCGGCGGGGGGCGGTGGTTCGGTTCTGGGTGCCGCCGTGCCAGAGGTGGCTGTTGAAGATGACGACGGTGCCTGCGGTGCCGGTGAGCTGGATCTGGTCGGGGTGCGCTGCGGCGGGGTCGGGCATCTCGTCGGCGGGCATGGTGCCGCGGCGGTGCGAGCCGGGGACGACGCGGGTCGCGCCGTTCTCGGGAGTGAAGTCGTCGAGCAGCCAGATCGAGTTGCAGACCTCGTACGCACCGGGCTCGACCGGGTGACCGAAGTCGGCGTGCAACGCCTGATGTCCCTCGCCGGGTAGTGCGGCGCGACTGTTCAGCGACGACAACCGGAACTCGCCCAGCACGTGCTGCATCGCGGCCAGCACCCGCGGATGGCTGAAGCACACCTCGAACAGCGGGTCCTTGTTCACCAGGTCCGCCAGCCGGTCCGTACCTTTCTCCTGATGTACTTCGAGGCCGGCCCGGTCGCCCTCGGCCGCTGTCAGCTCGGCCAGCCGCTTGGTGATCGCGGACACGTCCTCCGCGGACAGGATCCCCTCCAGCGGCAGGAATCCGTCGCGGTCCAGTTGGTCCTTCTCGGCCTGTGTGAGTACGTCGTCGTGGACGCCGAGCTCGCGTAGCGCAGTCGCCATGTCCATCGAGGTGCTCCTTCCCAAGATGCACGAATCGATGCAAGCATCGTGCCGACGTACCCAGCAAACAATGCAGAACGCGACAGGACTTATGCACAAATCGCCACAACTCCTCGGCGCCGGGATGCACACGGCCGCGCCGGGGAAGGACTACCCGACGCACGCGCACACCTCGTGGGAGCTTGTGTACTACGTACGCGGCCGCATCACCTGCCCCGTCGGCGACGACACGTACGACGCCACGCCGGGCACCGTCCTGCTCACGCCGCCGCACACCTGGCACGCCGAGCAGAGCCGCACCGGGTACGCGAACCGCTTCCTGCAGGTCGACGCCGCAGCCACCCATCCGTGGCCGCGGCTGTGCTACGACGACGCCGACCACACCTTGCGCCGGGTGTTCGATGCACTGGTCCGCGAGACCGAGAGCGACGAGCTCCGTGGGATCCTGCTCGCCGAACTCGACCTCCGCCTTCGCCGCGCCGCCGCGACCCCACCGGCGACGCCGGCTGAGCAGCTCGTCATCCAGGCTGAGCAGCTGTTCGAGGAACGGTTCGCGAGCGGGCTCCGGATCGCACAAGTCGCGGGCGAGTTGGGCATCTCGCCGTCCGGTCTCCGCGCTGCGTTCACGCGTGTACGTCGTACCAGCCCGCAGGCCGCGCTGCAGTCGGTCCGCCTGCGCCACGCGCTCGCGCACATCCGCAACTCGACGCTCCCGCTGCAGGTCGTCGCGGACCTGACCGGGTACCACTCGGTCAGCCACCTCACCCGCCACATCAAGGCCGCCACCGGCTCACCACCCGGCGCCCTGCGAACTACGGAAGCTCGCCCCTGACCAGCGACCCGACCCACGCGTCGACCCGCTCGCCGCGATGCACCAGTCGCTTGCGCAGCGACCCCTCCAGTACGAACCCGGCCTTCTCCGCCACCCGCCGCGACGCGTCGTTGCCGATCTCCGCCCGCCACTCGATCAGGTCGAGCTCACTCGTCTCGAACGCCCATCGGCAGATCGCCCGCACCGCCGCGGGCGCCACCCCGCGACCACGAGCCGCCGGCGCAGTCCAGTACCCGACTTCCGCCGTACCGTCACCACGCATCCCGAGCCCCACGCGCCCCAGCCGCTCCCCCGTCTGCGCATCCTCGACGACGAACTCGGCCCGCTCGCCACGCGCCCCCAGCTCGAGAGCGATGTGCTCGACGAAATACCGCGCGTGCTCCATCAGGTACGGCGAAGGAATCTGCACGTACTGCTGCAACGCCGCATCCTGCGACACCTCGTACACCCACTCGACGTCGTCGACCGTGAACGGGCGCAACACCAGCCGGCCAGCGTCGATGATCACTGGGAGAATGCGGCCTGGACCGTGGTGAGCGTGATGGACCGGTCGTCGATTGCTTGGCGGATCTCCGGGTCGGTGACGATCGCCTGGTCCGACAGCCGGTACTCCTCCGCCCAGCGGTAGGTGTCCGACCCGGGCCGGTGCAGTGCGCCGAGCTCGGGCTCCGCCGCGGCGCAGTGCGTGACGAGCAGATGTACGCCGGGTGTGAGCGCATCAAGGTACGCCAGTACCCACGCCTTCTTGTCCGCGGCGTCCCGATCGCTCAGCGTCTGGATCGATGCGAACCGCCGCGACCACTCAGGCCCGTAGATGAACGGCTTCCCGATCGCCGCGGACACCTCGTCGTAGGCCGACGGTACGGACGACCCCATGTGAAGGTCGAGGTACTCGACGGTCAGCCCCTCGGCGCCGAACTTCGCGGCCTGCGCGGACAACTCCCGTACGGCATCCTCGTGCGACACCGCCGCCGACGCCTCGGCCACCGTGCGCCGGAACGTGCCGTCCTCCCCCACCAGCGACGCCCCGTCGGTCAACGGCCGCCACCGCAGGAAGTCCCACTCACACGTCAGCGTCTGATGAACGCCGACCGGAATCCCGAACTCCCGCGCCAGCGCCGCCGCCTCGGTGAACCACGGGCACGCTGCCATCGTTGCCGCCTGCGTCACGATCCCGTCGGTGAACGCCTGCACCGTCCCGACGTTCACCGCATGACACATCCCGAAGTCGTCCCCCTGCACAACCAACCGAACCTCAGCCACACCGCACTCCCATCGCTCCGACTGGAACCACCCTACGGCGACTGGCGATAAGCAATTGCCTATCGCCAGTCCCCAGCGCCTACCACCAACCCTTGATCGACCGGGTTGCCGGCGAGAGACTGCCGGGATGTCGCAAGATCCCGTTGAGGTCGCGTGCCGCTGGGTCGAGGCGTTGGAACGGGCCGATGTTCCGGCAGCCAACGCGGTCAGTGGTTTCGATGGGTGG
>DASSDE010000593.1:0-4887 GCA_035697365.1 Kribbella sp.
GTATCGCGCGGACGCGGCCGGCACCGTCGAGTGGTGGGAGCGGGAGGTCGCCAATCAGCTCTTGAACTGCGCCGTTCCGGAGAGGTCGACGTGGCAGTCGTTCACCGACGCCGAGCGGAAGGCGCTGCGGGAGCACGATCACGTGGCGCTGTTCGGGTTGGGGGCGCATCCGTTCCTGACGCTGACGTTGTTCATCGCGATGTTCGAGCGGGATCACGGTCCGCTCGAGTACCAGAAGGCCTATGGGCGGGCGCTGCAGGAGCACTCCTTGCCGTACCCGGACATCACAACCTGAGGAGGGCCTGTGCGCGCCGCAGTACTGCACACCCATGGTGAACCGCCGTCGCACGCCGAGCACCCCGACCCGGTCGCCGGTGAGGGCGCCTCGATCGTGCGCGTGACGGCCGCGCCGATCGTCCCACTCGATCTCCTGTGTGCTTCCGGTACGTCCTATTTCGGGCCGCCGGCACTGCCGTACGTCCCTGGTGTGCAAGGCGTCGGCGTGGTGGAGGAGTCCGCGACGGTCGCGCCCGGCACGAGGGTGTTCTTCGCGACCTCAGCCGGAATGGCGGCGGGCGACGGCAGCCTCGCCGAGCGCGCTGCAGTACCTGACGCCGACCTGGTGGTCCTGGGCGCGGAGGTCCCGGATGCTGCGGTGGCGGCAATCGGGTTGTCAGGGGTTGCCGGGTGGATGGCGTTGACCTGGCGGGCTCAGTTGCAGCCGGGGGAGCGGGTGCTGGTACTGGGCGGTGGTGGTGCGGTCGGGCAGGTCGCGATCGGTGCAGCGCGCGTACTCGGAGCGTCGCATGTGACGGCCGTCGTACGGTCGGACGCCTCCCGGGAACGCGCAGAGGCAGCGGGCGCTCACGAGGTGGTTGCCTTGAGCACAGATGTCGACGAGCTGACAGCGCGGCTCGGCACGACACCGTACGACGTGGTGATCGACCCGGTGTTCGGAGTTGCGGCGACGGCTGCTGCGCGAGTGTTCGCCCCCGGAGGGCGGCTGGTCAACCTCGGTGGTTCGTCGGGCGACGAGGCGGTGTTCTCCTCGTCCGTACTGCGAAGCAAATCGGTGAGCGTGCTCGGCTACACGAACAACGCCCTGACAGCCGACCAGCGCCGCGACGCACTGATCGCGGTCGTCGACCACGCAGCCACCGGCGCCATCACCGTCGCCCACGAAACAGTCACCCTCGCGGACATCACCACCGCCTGGCACCGCCAATCCACCGGCACCACCACCGGCCGCCTGGTCCTCACGTTCAACTGACGATAGGCGCCGGGGACCGGCGGGTGGCTATTGCTTATCGCCGGTCCCAATCTCAACTGTTTAGAGCAGGCGCGTGACGAGGCCGTAGGCCTTTGCTTCCTCGGCGGTCAGGAGGCGGGTTGCGGTGAGGTCGGTGGTGATCTCATCGGTGGGGCGACCGGTGGCGTCGGCGATCAGCTCGGCGAGGCGGGCCGCCTGGCGTTCGTGCTGTGCGGCGTAGCCGGCGAGTTCGTCCGCGGTGCCCTCCGCGGTGAACTGGGGTGCCGACAGTACGAACGTGGTGTGGCGATGAGCCTCGCGTTGGGCGGCGGCAGCGAGTACGGCGATGGCCGGGCCGCGGACGGTGCCGCGGGCGACGACGTGCACCGGGGAGCTGATCAGGTCGATCGCGGCGGCGACCGAGAGCGCTGCGTCCAGGCCGGAATCGGTCGAGGACAGGTGCAGCTTGACCGGGTCGTTGGTGCCGGCATCCAGGAGCAGCAGTTGCGCGGCGACATGGTTCGCCAGGTCGTCGTCGAGGCGTCCGCCGATCAGGATCACCCGGTCCGCCAGCAGCCGATCGGCCAGCTCGCGCTCCACCGTGATCGAGGCCGGCTCGTACCACGACGGCAGAATCGGCTGCGGCCCCTCCGGAGCCACGGGTGCCCAAGGTCCCCCCGGCCGCGGTTCGGGGTAGTGCGGGGTGGGCGTGTTGTTGACGTGCATGTGTCCTCCTTCGACCTGTTCAGCCTGCGGTACGGGGCGGCTGGGGTGAAGGGTCTTCCGCTGTTAGCAGACGGAGGACCGGGCGACTGTGCCCCGTTGCTGTGTCGGGGCGGGTGCAGGTCCTATGTTTGGCTGCATGAGTGAGAAGGAACCGCCGTCGAAAGACCGGTCCAGCGCCGATGCCGGGAAAGGTCCGGACTCGGGCAACCGGAAGAACGACGGTTCGCAACGGCCACCGCACAGGCCGTGGCGGACCGAGGGACTGCCGGCCGGGCACGGGGACGACGACAAGCCGCGGCGCCCACGGTGGTGGAAATGGGTCGCCTGGATCGTCGGCGGGTATCTGGTGCTGTTCCTGCTCACCACGATGCAGGACCAGCTCTCCGGCAGTGAGCAGACGATCGCGTACACCGATTTCACCGCCCAGGTGCAGAAGCAGAACGTCGCCGAGATCTTCTCCCGCGGCGACACCATCGAGGGCCGGCTCAAGCAGGCCGCCGAGGTCCCGGGCAAGAGTGGGTCGACGTACACGAAGTTCACCACCGAGCGG
Source organism: Kribbella sp. (assembly GCA_035697365.1). GTDB lineage: Bacteria > Actinomycetota > Actinomycetes > Propionibacteriales > Kribbellaceae > Kribbella. Next base: position 2,526 of record DASSDE010000593.1, read on the forward strand.
CCGACGTTCGCCAACGACAACCTGTACGGCGACCTGCAGAAGGGCGGCGCCACGGTGCGCGCGACGCCGGTCGTGCAGCAGCGCGGTGTCGTCTGGAACCTGCTCATCTCGCTCGGCCCGTTCATCCTGATCGCGGCGTTCTACTTCTGGTTGTTCCGGCGCAGCCGCGCCGGCGGCGGACTGGGCGGCGGCCTCGGCGGGCTGCTCGGCGGCGGTCAGCAGAAGAAGCCGGTCGACCCGACCACGGTGCGGGTGACGTTCGCCGACGTGGCCGGGATCAACGAGGTCGAAGCCGAGATCGAGGAGGTCGTCGACTACCTGAAGCATCCCGAGAAGTACCGGCGGCTCGGTGCGCGGGCGCCGAAGGGTGTGCTGCTGGCCGGCGCGCCCGGTACGGGCAAGACGCTGCTCGCGCGGGCGACCGCTGGTGAGGCCGGCGTACCCTTCTTCTCCGCGAGCGCCTCGGAGTTCATCGAGATGATCGTGGGCGTCGGCGCGAGCCGGGTGCGGGAGCTGTTCGGCGAGGCGCGGAAGGTGGCCCCGGCGATCATCTTCATCGACGAGATCGACACCATCGGCCGGGCCCGCGGTGGTGCGCGGTCGGTCGGCGGGCACGACGAGGGCGAGCAGACGCTGAATCAGATCCTCACCGAGATGGACGGCTTCTCCGGTACCGAAGGGGTCGTGGTGCTGGCCGCGACGAACCGGGCCGACGTCCTCGATCCGGCGCTGCTCCGGCCCGGCCGGTTCGACCGGACGATCACGGTGCACGCGCCCGATCAGCCCGGGCGGGCCGCGATCCTGAAGGTCCATGCGCGCGGGAAGCCGCTCGCCCCGGACGCGGACCTGACCGCGCTGTCGCGGTCGACGCCCGGGATGACCGGCGCGGATCTGGCCAACCTGCTGAACGAGGCGGCCCTGGCCGCGGCCCGGCAGGGCGAGTCGCAGATCACCCAGCGGGACCTGACCGACGCGCTGGAGAAGGTCCAGCTCGGTACGGCGCGGAACGTCGTGATGCCGGAGGAGGAGCGCCGGCGGACCGCGTACCACGAAGGCGGGCACGCGCTGCTCGGGATGATCCAGAAGGGCGCGGACCCGGTACGGAAGGTGTCGATCATCCCTCGCGGGCGAGCGCTCGGCGTGACGCTGTCGACGCCGGAGTCGGACCGCTACGGGTACGACGTGGAGTACCTGCGCGGCCGGATCATCGGTGCGCTCGGCGGCCTCGCGGCCGAGCAGGAGGTGCTCGGCGTCGTCACCACCGGCGCCGAGAGCGACCTCGAGACCGCGACCCGGATCGCCCGCTCGATGGTCGGCCGCTGGGGTATGTCCGAGGCGATCGGCCCGGTCTCCGTACTGCCCGCCGAGGGTGATGCGCGGACGGCGGGTGTCTCCGACGAGCTGCTCAACACGGTCGACGAGGAAGTCCGGCGCCTGATCGAACAGTGCTACGCCGAGGCCCGCCGGCTGCTCCGCGACCACCGCCCGCAGCTCGACTCGATCGCCGCCGAACTCCTCGAACACGAAACTCTCGACGAACCGGCCGCCTACGCGGCGGCCGGCATCGCCCGCCCCGCCCACCAACCCGTCGAACTAGCCCCGGCCCCCGCCGCAACCCGAAACCGAGCCACCGACTAGCTCCCGCCGACCTCGTGCACGGGAGCCGGGGCGGCTATCTGGTGGTTACCGTTTGGTGCAGGTCGTTGTAGCCGGTGGTTGGTTGCCAGGTTCCGTTGTTGGCGAGACGTACGGCGTAGACCGCGTTGTACGTCTCGCTGGAGCCGGGCAGCCGGGCCTGGGACTGGAGCTTCGGGTCGGCGATGTTCAGCAGCACCTTGTACTTGCCCGGCACCGGCGGCGCCTTGACGGTCCAGCTGAGGTCGGTTGTGGTGCCCGCGCCCCAACGCCGGGGGTCGGCCGGGACGTCGACCTTGAACGTGTGCTTGGCGCTCTGGAAGATCAGCTGGACCTGACGCGGGTTGTACGGCGCCGCCCACCCGTCGTTCCGGATCTGCAGGTTGACCTGGGCCTTTCCGCGTTCGACCTTGACAGTGCTCTGCGTCAGCGCGAACCGGTAGCCGAGCTTCTGCTTCGCCACCTCGATGTTCTCGCCCCAACTCGCGAGCACGTCCGGGTGGTACTCGATGTTCAGGAACGAGAAGTGCAACCGGGCCATCTCCGCCGACGCCGACGGCCACTCCGAACGCGGCGCGTCGACTCCGCAGGTCTCGCCACCCTCGGGGACGTAGTTGGTGTCCTGGGCAACGAAATCCTTGTCGAGCTCGATCGGGTCGCTCAGGTACGTACCGAAGTCGTCCGGACTGGCCAGGAAGCAGTCGTTGTGCTGCCCGATCCTGGCGAC
>DASSDE010000594.1:0-5450 GCA_035697365.1 Kribbella sp.
CCAACCGCCGAAGCCTTCTTGATCGCCTCGGCCGGACTCAACCAGTCCCCGTCCTCGGAATCCGCAATGTCCAGATGGCAATGCGCATCCACCACACTCATCGGCAACGGATCCGGCACCCCCGGCCGCCGCCGATCCCGAGACCGCCCATCCTCCCCAACCGCCGCCCGCTCCCGAGTGAACCCGTCAGTACCCATAGGGGCCAGATTACTGAGTCGCTAGCGGCATTTATCACCGCCGCCGGGTTGCAACCGGCCAGCGGTGAAACAACCTGCTGGCGACCGGCTGTCCACAGGCGCGAAGTCGGGCCGCGCGGCGGAGACGGAACCGGGCATCTTCTCGGGCATGAATGTCGAACTGGAGTTGGTGGCCGCGAAGCGAGGCGGGTGGTTCTCGCGGCGGGACGCGATTGTTGCCGGGTACTCGGATGCCGACCTGCGCAGGCACGTCGCGTCCGGGGAGTGGATGCGGGTCACGCGCGGCGCCTACGCGGAGCGCGTCCCTGCTGTCGAGGCGATGCCGCGGTGGGAGCAGACAGCTTGGGTTCATGGGCGTGCGGCGCGAGCAACCTACCACCGGCTGGGCGGCCGCGCCGTGGTGAGTCATCAGTCGGCCCTGCTCCTGCACGGCGTACTGGTCTCAGAGCTCGATCTGCACCGGGTGCACGTGACGCGACTGGTCGGGTCCGGGCGGTCCGACCGGGCCGTATGCCAACACGCAGCCCGGCCCGTCGTACAGGTCATCTGCGAGCTGGACGAGGTGCGAACGACCACTCCGGCACGGGCCGTCGTCGAGACCATTCGATCGGTCAGCCTGCCGGTTGCCGTCTCTGTGGTGGATCAGGTCCTGCGGCTCCGACTAGCCACGCCGCAAGCAATGACGGACGCACTGGTGCCTTTCGCGAGACGACCCGGCATCCGTACGGCGGTCCGCGCAGTCCAGTTCGGAGACGGCCGGGCCGAGTCGGTCGGCGAATCGTGGCTCCGGGTGCTGCTGGCAGATTTTGGTCTGCCGGCGCCGCTGCCACAGGCAGAGATCCGCGACGAGCACGGCACGCTTGTCGGACGGGTCGATTTCCTGTTCGAGCAATACGGCGTCATCGTCGAGTTCGACGGGGCCGTCAAGTACGCCGACGGCGGACCCCGTGCGCTGCTGGCGGAGAAGGCCCGCGAAGACCGCCTCCGCGACCTCGGCTACCAAGTGGTCCGAGTCTCCTGGCCAGACCTCATCCAGCCCGCCGCACTCCTCACCAAGATCCGCCGCGCCATCGCGCGCTCTGGCCCGCTGACGGGTTATGTCACCGCTAGCGGGTTGTAACCGTGCAGCGATCGAACAACCCGCTACCGGGCCTACTCAGCGGCTTGTTTGACCTTTGTTACGAGGGTTTCCCACATGGATTGGGCGTGGGCGGCTTCTTCTTCGGTGGTGTTGTTGTCCTGTTCGAGTTTGAGGTGGGTGGTGCCGGTGAGGGTGTAGGTGAGGGTGTGGTAGTTCTCCGGGACGTCGGGTTGGCCGGTCAGCGGGCTGAAGTGGGTGAGCTTCAGGGTGCGGCCCGGCTCGAAGGCGAGGATTTCGCCCTTGTCCTGATAGGCCTTGCCCTGCCATTCGCCGGTCCAGGTGATCGGGCTGCCGACCTGCCAGTCCGTCTCCACCACGGCGCCGAACCACAGCTCCGGCACGTCCGCAGGCTTAGTGAGTACGTCCCACACCCGCTCGGGCGAGGCTGCAATGTCGATCTCGGCAACTGCCACATAACCAGTCATAGGTCGACAGTACGATTCCCGGCCCGCGACCGCTTGGAGAAAAGCGTCAGCCGGATCGTGCAGGAAGTCAGCACTCCGGGCCATGTCGCGGCGCCGGCGGCGGCGCTTAGCTTTCGTCGAGGTTCCGCCCCGACCGACAGGAGCAGCCGATGACCAGGAAGTTCCGGATCACCTCAGTTCTCGCCGTCCTCGGCCTGGTGGCGGGAGTCGCCCCGCCGCCGACCGAGGCGGCAGCGGCGCCGATCCCGGTGCAGGTGTTCAGCCTCACCGACCTGCACGGCTACCTGTCCGACACCGAGAACCTGACGATCGCCGGCCCGTCCGGCACCCAACAGGTCGGCGGCGCCGCGTACCTGAAGGCGCGCCTGGACAGGCTGCGGAAGCCGAACAGCTTCCTGATCGGCGCGGGCGACCAGTTCAGCGGCTGGCCGGACTACACGCAGGCCTTCGCGAACGAGCCGACCATCGAGGTACTGAACGCGTTCGGGATGGACTTCGACGTCGCCGGGAACCACGAGTTCGACCGGGAATTCCCGTTCCTGCGCCGGATGACCACCGGTGCCTGCTACGGCAAGCCCGGCTTCGACAGTTGCTTCAAGGACTCCACCGGCCGGAACTTCCACGGCACCGACTACGCCTACCACGCGGCGAACATCGTGGACCCGCGGACGAAACGTCCGGTTCTGCCGCCGTACTGGATCGCCCGGGCCGGCTCGCAGCGGATCGGGTTCATCGGGCTGGGCTTCCCCGGGACCCCCACCGAGACACTGTCGATCAAGGGGTCCGGGTTCGAGTTCCAGGGCGTGGTCGAGGCCGCCAACCGCGCGGCTGCCGAGCTGAAGGCGCAGGGCGTGAACGCGATCGTGGTCAGCATGCACGAGGGCGGGCAGCAGGGCGGTCTGTACGACGAGTGCAAGAATCCGACCGGTCCGATCTTCGACGCCGCGCGGACGATGTCACCCGACATCGACGTGATCCTCGGCGGGCACTGGCACACCGCGTTCAACTGCATGATCGCGGACCCGAACGGCGTACCGCGTCCGGTGCTCGAGGCAAGCAACCACGGGCGCATCCTCGGCGAGGTGAACCTGTCGCTCGATCCCACGACCGGTGAGGTGATCCGGTCCGCGACAACGGCCACCAACCACGCGGTGACCAAGGACGTCACGCCGGATCCGAAGGTGCAGAAGATCGTCAAGTACTGGCTGGACAAGTGGACCGCGCGCCGGCAGGAGCCGCTGACCAGGCTCGACCGGGATCTCGACTTCGTACCGACGGCGGAGAGCCGCACCGGCAACCTGGTCGCGGATCTGTACCAGACCGAGACCGGCGGTGACTTCGCGCTGGTCCCGGCCGACCTGGGTGTCGACGTGATCGCTGCCGGATTGAAGGCCGGTACGGTGACGTACGGCGAAGCGTGGCCGGTCGCCGGGATCTCGCCGATCACCACGCTGTCGATGAAGGGTTCCACGGTCGAGGCCGTCCTGGAGCAGCAGTGGATCCCGCCCGCGTACGGCTGCAGGCGGCTGTCCGCGCTCGCAACCTCCGCGAACTTCCACTACACCTACGATCTGGGCAGACCGGTCGGCGATCGCATCGATCCAGCCGCCATCCTCGTCAACGGCAAGCCGCTGCAGCCGGACCGGACCTACCGAGTGACGACCAGCGCGGCGATGCCGTTGCACGGAGCGCAGTACGGCTATCCGGCGTTCCAGCAGTACACGGACCTCACCAGGGCACCACGGATGGGCCAGGAGGTCTTCCTCAACTATCTGCGGACCCATCCGTTGCTCAAGGCACCCAATCTCGGCCGGGTGACCGTAATCCCAGGCACGCCGCCACCGACCGACGGCCCGTTCGGTCCGCTCAACCTGCTGCCGCAGAGCGAGATGACGGCGACCGCGACCAGCCAGGGCTCGTCGGCGTACGCAGCGCCCGCCGCGATCGACGGCAACTGCGCGACAATGTGGCACTCGAACTGGAGCCCGCACGCCCCGCTCCCGCAGTACATCACCCTGGACCTGAAGTCGCCGAGGGCGATCGAGGCGCTCGTCTACACCCCACGCCAGGACGCCGACGTACCGAACGGACGGATCTCGTCGTACGACGTGCAGACGAGCACCGACGGCAGTACGTTCACGTCGGTGACGAAGGGCTCGTGGGACGGCAGCATCGATGCGAAGATCGCCAGATTCCCGGCTGGTACGACTGCGCGCTACGTACGACTGGTCGGACTCGCGGGCGGTGCGGACTACGCGGCCGCGACTGAGCTCAATATAGCTCTAGCTCTGGCTTCCTGACCGCGCTGCGGTGGGCTGTTGGGGACATGCCGTAGCGGCGGGCGAATTGGCGGCTGAGGTAGTGGGGGGAGTCGAAGCCGACGGCGGCGGCGATCTGGGCTACGGACATGTCGGTGGCGCCGAGCAGCTCGGCGGCGCGTTGCAGGCGGAGTGCGAGGACGACGTTCATGATCGAGTCGCCGACCTGCTCCTTGAACAGGTGTGCGAGCCGGGAGACCGAGACCTGCGCGAGGCCGGCCAGTGACGTCAGGGTGTGCGGCCTGGCCGGGTCCGCGGTGATTGCCTCGAGCACCAGATGGACGCGGGCGTCGAGGTGCTGGATCTCGCGGCGCAGGCTGGCGACCGCGGTGAGCAGCACCTCCTCGATGCCGTTCATGGTCAGCTCGGTGGCGACGCTCTTCTCCAGCAGGTGCAGCTCGGTGTCGCCGGTCGGGGACAGCCCGGCGCGCTGCGCGTCGCGGTGCAGGCGGTCGAACGCGGACACCACCCGATCGGTCTCCGACGATCGGGACAGTCGCACGTACGACAGCCCGGGCATTGCCTGCGGCAACGACAGCCAGGAGTGCCACTCCCGCCGCGGCTGGAAGTGCGCCCACCAGGACTCCCAGTACGTCCCGACAGTCCCGTAGTCGTGCGGAGTGCCCGGGCTGACCAGCAGGACGTCTCCGTGGCGCAGCATCAGCTTGTTGTCGCCGAGGACGTACCGGCCGGTTCCGGAGGCGGTGTAGAGCAGGTACCAGCTCCCGACACCGTCCGGGCGGACGACGCGGTAGTCGCCGCCGCTGTGGAAGTGGCCGGTCACCAGCTTGCTCGGCGGCGGGATCTCGCTGTACAGCTCGATCAGCACCTGAGTAGCAAGATCGTGCTCGAAGTCAGCAGGCTCCGTCATGGTGGATCTCCTCGTAGGCGCTCCAAGATTAACGGCACAACACCACGCAGCAGCAAGATCCTGCACTTCTAGTGAATCGAGGGATCCGTGCCCTTCCGCCCGATTGCCGAGCTCGACCACGATCCGAGCACGCTGGTCTTCGAGCACGGCTGGCAGTCCTGGAGCCCCAGCGGCTGGTACCGGCTCGATGCGCGGCCGCCGCGGCCGACCGCGCCCAACCATCACGTGATGGCGTACCGCCCGGGCGTCGATGCCGGCCGGTTCCAGGGCGAGGGACTGCTCGCGGTCGCGACCGCCGGCGAGGTCACCGTCATCGCGGCAGTCACTCCCGACGCGATCCCGTCGATTCGCGCCGAGGTGCATGGCGACAAGCTGGTGGTCACGGCCGACGGCGACGTCGAGGTGAAGACCAGTACGCAGACCAACCCCAATCAGGCGCTCGCGGATTGGGCTGACACGTTCGCAGCAGGTGCCGGTGCACCCGCGGTGCGCGTCTTC
>DASSDE010000595.1:0-7409 GCA_035697365.1 Kribbella sp.
GTGAGACCGGCCCCGATCAGTGCCTTGGCGAACGGCCCCGACCCGCCGAAGGTGACCGCGGAGAAGACCGCGAACCCCAACCCCACCGACTTCGTGCTGTACATGAGCAAACGGTCTCACGCCCATTACAAGCCTGTCGAGTGGGATCTCAGAGGACGTTCACCGCACGGGCCGCGATGATGGCGATTGTCAACAATGAGATCGCCGACTGGACGCCCATCAGCACCTTGGTCCGGGACGTCAGCGGCATCGTGTCGGTCGGGCTGAACGCGGTCGCGTTGGTGAACGCGACGTACAGGTAGTCGGTGAAGCCGGGCAGCCAGTCCTTCCAGCCCGGCAGATCGACGGTCATCTGCGGGAACAGGAGGTCCGCCCGCTCGGCCTCGCGTTCGTGTTCCGGCGCCCGCGCGAACGGTCCGCCGCGGTCGACCTCCCAGTACCAGACCGCGAACGCGACGACGTTCGTCACCCAGATCAGCAGTGCGCTCTTCACCAGCACGCGGCCCTCGTTGGCGTCGCCGTTGTTCAGGAAGAAGATCATCCCGGCCAGATAGAAGGCGTTCACCGCGACCAGTACGCCGACCAGCACCACCTCGACCGAGCGGAGCCAGGGCTCGTCGCGACGCAGGTGGAACGGGTTCATCCAGACCAGCGGTACCAGCAGGAGAAACCCGAGCGCCGGCATCAGCCATCGCGGGAGCGTGTTGATCTGCGTCGGCACCAGCAACTGCAGTACGAGGACGGCGAACACCGCCAGCGACGCCGGCCAGCGCCGGGTGTGGCGGGTGCTCGGTGGTCGAACCTTCGTCGGCTTGCTCACCAATGCATTCTCGCGCCGGACCTGGGCTATCCGACGGAGGCGTCGATGACGGCCTGTCCCACCTCGGTACGGCGGTAGTGCACCTGGTGACCCGTACGGCGACGAGTCGCGAGACCCGCGTCGTACAACGCCGAGAGATGCTCCGCGACGGTGGCGAGAGCGAGGTCGTACTGCGCGGCGAGCGCGCTCGTGGTGGCAGGCGGGTCGAGCGCGACCAGAAGCGTCGCGCGAGTACGACCGAGCAGGCGGGCGAGCGGATCCGGAGGCGGCGGGGCGTCGGACCAGAGGCGGGCGGCGCCGCGGGCCGGGTACACGAGGGTCGGGTGGTACGCCGGGTCGACCACCATCACGAGGTACGGCCACGCGAAGACCCCGGGGACGAGCAGCAGTCCCTGCCCCGAGAGGTCGCGGTCCTCGGAGCGGTAACGGGTCGCGATCAGCCGGTCGTCCTCCCAGGTCAGCGTCGGATGCAGGTCGTCGAACAGCCCGGCGAGACCGCCGTCGGTGAGTTGCCGCCCGCGATGCGCGATGTCGTCCTCGAGTACCCGGCTGATCAGCGGCCAGTCCGGTTTGATCAGCGCCTCCCATGCGCTCTCGATCTCGTCCGCGAGACGTTCACGGGTGCCGGGCAGGTCCTCCAGCATCGCGTTGATCTCGGGTGCGGCCGGGTTGTTCAGCTCGTCGCGGGACTGGATCAGCTCGGTACGTACTTTCTCCAGCGGCGTGGCGCGGACGCGGGCGACCTCGGTCCCGAACTTCGCTCGGGACGCCTTCGGCGGTGGGGTCAGGAAGTCCGGGGTGTAGCCGACGCGCGGCTGGACGGCCTTCAGTCCGCGCAGGTCGAGCTTCGCAGCGGTGTCCCGCTTCGCGGCGATCCAGTCCGCGTACAGCTGCCGGTGCTTCGAACCGTGCAGAACTCGTACCGCCGACATCGTCTCCCACAGCGGCGACACCCCGAACCGGCAGCGCAGCGCGTCCGCCTGGGTGAAGCGCAGCACGGTCATCGGACTGAACTTTCGGTCACAGCCAAAACTCTACGCCGGCAGGGCCATCGTGCCGCAGGCTCGCACCGTGACGTCCTACCGAGCTGTACTGCGCCTTCCCGGCATGCGGGCCGTATACGCGGCCCACACGGTCTCCATGCTCGGAACGATCGCCGCCGAGGTGGCGCTGTCGATCCTGGTGTTCGAACGCACCGGGTCGCCGCTGCTGTCCGCGCTGGTGCTGGTGTGTTCCTTCCTGCCGTACGCCGTGAGTGGGGTGCTGTTCTCTTCACTGACGGACCGCTCCCCGGCGCGGCGGGTGCTCGTCACGTGCGACCTGCTCAGCGCAGCGTGTGTGGGCGCGATGCTGCTGCCGGGGATGCCGGTCGCTGGGCTGCTCGGTCTGCTGGTGGGGCTCGGGATGGTCGCGCCGGTCTTCTCCGGGGCGCGGGCGGCCAGCCTTGCGAACCTGCTGCCGCAGCACCTGTTCCCGGTCGGGAGGTCGTTGCTGCGAGCAATCGGTCAGACGGCGATGCTGGCCGGCTTCGCGCTCGGCGGGATCGCGGTGGCGGCGATCGGCGCGCGCTGGCTGCTGATTGCCGACGTGGCAACCTTCGGATTGTCAGCAATCCTCATCGGCACCGGCACGCCGTACACACCACCAGCCAACCGGAAGCAGAGCACGCCCACCAACGCGGCTGATGACAGTGGGCGGGATCGTTCGCCTGGGCGGGGTTGGGGCGGGGTGCGGTTGTTGTCGGTGAATGTGAGGTTGCGGAATCTGATCTTGCTGACTTGGGTTGCGGCGGCGTTCTCGTCGTTGCCGGACGGGCTTGCCGTCGCATACACCGCCCAGGTCGGCACCGCCGCCGCGGCCGCCGGTGCGTTGTTCACCGGGTACGCGGTCGGCGGAGTGGCCGGCGAGCTCGTCGTCGCACGGTTCACCCCTTCCGTGCGGCGACGGCTCGTCGTCCCGTTCCTGCTCGCCAGCCAGTTGCCCGCGATCGGGTTCCTGACCGTGCCGCCGATCCCGGTGGCAGCCGCGCTGCTCGCGATCTCGGGCGCCGGCTTCGCGTTCAACCAGGGCATCGATCCGCTGATCCTCGGCGCCGTCGATCCGACGCACCGCGGTCGATTGTTCACAATCCAGACGAGCGGTCTGATGGCGATCCAAGGCGTCAGCATTGCCCTCGGCGGTGTCGTCGGCTCGTTCATCGCGCCCAACCTGACGATCGCGCTGTCCGGCGTCCTCGGCACAGCAACAACACTCCTGATCGCCCGTCAGGCCCTCAACAAAGGGCCACGTCATCCAGTCTCAGCACAGGGTCCAGCCGCGCAGTCTCACCACGGGGCGATGTCGTCCAGTGACTGAGGTCCTCTGAAGACACCGGTTGGGCCGTCCGCCGGGAGGGTCGCGAGCGCCACGGGTACAGCGGCGCCGTCCGCGACGGTCCGGGTTCCGCGCGGTACGGCGGCCTGGGTGTTCAGGTCCGTGGGGACGAGTCCCGGCGTGGCGGCGTTCACCTTGATGCCGTCCGCGCGCAGTGCACTCGCGTAGACCAGCGTGAGCGCGTTGAGCGCGGCCTTCGACGAGCTGTACGCGAGCAATCCCTGCGTCGCCAGGTGTCCGTCGAGCTCCGACAGCAAGTTGACCGAGCCGAGTCCGCTGGACATGTTGACAATCCGCGCATTGGACGATTTCCGCAGCAGCGGTACGAACGCGTTGATCGCGGACACGACCCCGAACACGTTCACGTCGTACGCCGTCCGGACCTGCTCGGCCGTGATGTCCGCGACCGCCGTACCCCACTCGGCGACGATGCCGGCGTTGTTCACCAGTACGTCCAGTCGTCCGGAGTCTGCCTCGACCTGCTTCGCCGCGGCCGCGACCGAGTCTGAGTCAGTCACGTCCAGCGCCACGAACCGTACGTCGAGCCCGTCGGCCGCCAGTTCCGTTGCGGCCGCGGTTCCCAGTGCCGCGTTGCGTGCCGCGAGATACACCGTGAGCCCACGCTGAGCGAGCTGCCGGACGATCTCCTTGCCGATCCCTTTGTTGCCGCCCGTCACCAGGGCGATGTCTGTCTGCGTCATGCCACCAGTCCACCGCGCCGCAACCACCGCAGACCAACACCGATCAGGTGGCTCGCCATACCCTGGAGGTATGCCCGAACCTGAGATCCGCGAGCTGCGCTACTTCCGTGCGGTCGCCGAGGAGCTGAACATCACCCGCGCCGCTGAGCGGCTCGGGATCGCGCAGCCGCCGCTGTCGCGCGCGATGCGGCAACTCGAGCACCGCCTCGGCGTGGAGCTGTTCGACCGGTCAGGGCAACGGCTCGCGCTGACGACGGCGGGGGAGACGCTCTTCAAGGAGTCCGGTCCGGTGATCGACGCGCTCGACTCGGCGGTCCGTCGTACGCAGCGAGCGGGACTGTCGGCCCGCGGCCTGGTCGTCACCGCGAAGCCTGGTGTCGCTACCGAGTTGCTGCACGGGCTCGTGACCGTCCTCAAGGACGAGGTGCCCGGGCTGCAGGTGGTGGTGAGCGGGTTCGGCGAACAGGCCGACATGCTGCGGGACGGGCGGGCGGATGTCGCGCTGGTCAGCCGCCCGTTCGACGATCGCGGGCTGGAAACCGAGAGGCTGTACGAGGAGCCGCGGGTCGCGGCCTTGCCGGTCGGGCACGAGCTCGCCGCGCGGGACATACTGTGCGCGGAGGACCTGGCGGGGATCCCAGCGCCGCGTTGGAACCGGGCGAACGTTGCTGAGCGCAACTACTGGGCCGCGCGGCCGGACGAGTCGGTGGACGGGCCGATCGTGCAGGACTCGTCACAGCTGCTCGAAGTCGTCGCGTTCGGGCAGGCGATCGCGCTGGTGCCACGGTCGATGGCCGAGCGCAACATCCGGCCGGACGTGGTCTACAGGCCGGTGGCCGACGCCGAGCCGTACGTGATGCTGGTGGTGTGGCCGGCCGGGAGTCGCTCCGCCGATCTGGCGAAGTTCGTCGAGGCTGCGGTCAGGCACTCGAGCGGACCACCAGCGGCGCAGTGACCAGCTGGCCGGGCCCATCAGGTTCCCCGGCGATCTCTCGCAACGCGCGGGCGAACAGACAGCGGGCGATGTCGCGCAGCGGGATCCGGGCCGTGGTCAGCGGCGTGTCCAGCATGCTCGCGAACGGGAAGTCGTTGAACCCGGTCACCGCGACGTCCTGACCGACGGCGATCCCACGCCGTTGCAGGGCCCGCATCGCAACCACGGCGTACGCGTCGTTGTCTGCGACGAACGCGTCCGGCAGCTCACTCGGCCCGGCCTCCGCGACGTACGCAGCGACCGCGTCGAGCGAGGCGAACGATCGTACGATTGTCGACGAGAACTCGCGGACGAACCCGTCGCGCCGCTGATGCACCCAGGGCAGCCCGCTGTTCGTCGCCAGGTACACGGCCCGCTCTCGGCCGGTCGTCCGCAGATGTTCCGCGATGCCGGCCATCGACGTCTCGTTGTCCACGTCGACCCAGCACTGCCGCTGGTCCGGCGCGGTCCGCCCGAACGCGACGAACGGGAACCGCCGCCGGCTGAGGAACTCGATCCGCGGATCGTGCGGCATTGTCTCCAATACGACGATCGCGTCCACCTGGCGCGCAGCGATCAGCTTCTCGTACAGGGCGATCTCGGTCGCGCCCTCGGTCGGCGTCGTCACGTGAACGCCGTACCCGGACAGCGCCGCAGCCGTCACCAGGCCGTCGAGTACGCCGTGCAGGAATCCGCCCAGGCCGGTGCTGTCCGCGTCCTCGAAGTACAGCGGCAGGCCGATCACCTGGCTGCGGCCGGACGACAGTGCGCGGGCTGCATGGTTCGGGATGTACCCGAGCTCGTCGATCGCAGCGCGCACGGTCTGCACGGTCGGCGGTGCGACGCGGTGCGGCGCGTTCAGTACGTTCGACACCGTCATCGCCGACACCCCGGCCAGCCGCGCGACGTCAGCGACCGTCGTACGGCGCGGTTTCTGTGCCACCAAGTCGTTCCCCTCAGGTCCGCACGATCCGGGCCTCTCCGCCGACAGGTACGTCGATCGGCCACACCTCGGTCGGCGTCGTCGTCGTGTGCTGCACCTCGTGCCCCGAGCAGTCAGACACTACGAGATCGACCGGCCCGCCGCCCGCACCTTCGACGTACAGCCGTCGGCCTGCCCCGCCGTTGACCACGACCGTGCAGGAGTCAGCTACCCGCACCACGGGGTCGCTGAACACGGCAATCACGGTTTCCGATGCTCCGACCGCGCGTACCTGTGTGTAGCGCGCGTCAGGTCGCGATGGCAGCAGGACGCCATCCAGCAACGCGTCGGCGTGCTCGCGCATGAAGCCGAGCCAATACCTGACGACCTGCTCGTGGTCGGGCGACAGTGCGTCCAGGTCCATCGACACCTGCGCCGTACTGAACAGAGCACCGATGAACTGCTGTGCGACGTTCTCGGCGGACGTGGACGGGTTCCACATCAGCATGTCCGAGTGCACCGCACGGTCGCCGGCCAACAGTCGACAATCTACCGTCCGCACGCGGTTCTCGACCGGGTCCAGCGCGCAGTCGCCGGCCCGCAGGAACGTGCCGAACTGCCACAGTCGCGGATGCACGTAGTCCTGCCGGAATTCGATCAGCACGTCCGGCCGGAGCCGTTGCAGTTCGTCGGTGACGGCCCGGAGGAACCGCTCGACACCCTCGTCGACCGACGCGCAGTCGGCGTCCGGCGCCGGCGGGACGTCGTCGCGGGCCCAGGAGTCGATGAAGTCGATCTTCAGACCGTCGACACCCCAGTCGCGGACCGGCCGGACCGCGCACTCCACCAGGTGGTCGCGGACCTCGCCGTACCGCGGGTCCAGCACGGCGACATCGGCGTCGGCGAGGCCGAGGGTCAGGTCTTTCAACCGCGCCCACGCCTTCGAATGCCTACCCATCAACGGCGGCGCGAGCCACAGCACGTACCGCTGCCCGAGCTCGTGCACTCGCTGGACGTGCGCGGCCATGTCCGGGAAGGTGCTGCTGGTCGGCTCCCAGTCGCCGCAGTACGCGTACCCGCGCCGAGTGTCGGCGGTCTGCCAACCGTCGTCGACGATCACCGCCTGCAGCCCGTACGCCGCTCCCGCACGGGCGTGCCGCTCCACCGAGGCAGCCGAGACGTGCTGGTGGTCGCTGTACCAGGTCGAGTGCATCGCGTCCCGGGCGATCGATGGGACCGCCGCGATTCGCTCGCCCAGCTCTGCTGTCCACTCGGCGGTCACTCCGCGGAGCGCGTCGGCGAAGTGCTGGGGACGCAGGTCGACGCGCAGCGTGAAGTTGTCGCCCTCAAGGTCCGTGACGGTCAGCTCGATCAGCTGTTCGGCGGTCTCCTCGTTCACGCCGATCGCGAAGTCGCAGCCGCGGACGTTGGCCGACAAGGAGATTGTCAACAAACTCTGGCTCTGATTGTCGACCAACGCCGCGACCGGGGCGGAGCGGACCGATCGGATCTCCCGGTGCGAACCCCAGTCGGTCGGCAGTTCACGCCGCGACCCCTGCGTCGCCCGCCACAACGTCACCGCATCCCCTGCCGGCCACCTCCACCGCAAACCAACCGCCG
>DASSDE010000596.1:0-2969 GCA_035697365.1 Kribbella sp.
CGCAGCGCTTCCCGATGGCGAGCACACCTTCGCGGTCGGCAATCACACCACGAGCGTGACCGTCGGTCCACGCCCGGAGCGTTATCGGAGGATGGTCGACCGCGGCATCGCGTGGTTCGACAAGGCCGGCATGTTCTACGACACTCCGGACGGGTCGAACGGCGTCGCAGAGGGGTTCTCCAACGAGATCGGCTTCGACGGCAAGCTCCCGTTCCGCCCGGTCCCGCGCGGCGACTGCTACACGCAGACCGCGCACGCGTTCCGGATGTACGCCGACCTCGCCGGCTTCCCGCGCGGCCGCACGATCGCCGCGAACCTGATGCGCCGCGTCGTCGACGAGGAGCAACTCACCGACCGCAACCCGCTGTACGGCGCCTTCGAACCACGCGGCGCCCGGACCGATCTGACCGCGACCAACAACCTGTTCGCCGACGACGGCGGCTGGATCGCACTCTTCGCGCTGATCTCCGGTGACACCGAGGCTGGACTGCGCGGCGTCGAGTCCCTGATCCGTACCGCGAACACCGAGCTCGGCCTCCAGGTCGACCCGTGGCGGACCCCGTCGACGCTGATGGTGAAGGGCTGGGACGAGTTCGGCCGCAGCCCCATCGAGGACGGCCTCGACCTCACCTCGCACTGGCAGAGCTCGGCGTTGTGCGCCTACCTCTACGCGTACGGCATCACCGGCGAACCCTCGTACCTGGAGATCGCCGAACGCGGACTCGACCACATGGCCTCGCACTACCCGCGCGCCCGGCTGGAGACCAGCCGCACCTGCGAGGCCGGTCGTTTCCTGCTGCCGCTCGCCGGCGGGTACTTCTACACGCGTAAACCCCTTTATCTACAGACGATGCTCAAGCTCGCCGAGTACCTGAAGAGCCGCCAGGGCCCCGACGGCGGATTCGCCGAGTGGGACGGCAAGTGTCCGCCGAGCAACGAGGCGTACGGCGTCGACGAGGCGTCGATCTTCCAGGGCAACGGCGACCCGGTCACCGACCAGCTGTACGGCACCCCCTTCGCCGCCTGGGCGCTGCCGATCGTGCATCAGATCACCGGTGAGCCGGTGTTCGAGGAGTTGGCGCACGGCGTGCTCGACTACCTGAGCCGGATCCAGATCGACGACCCGGCCGACGAGCAACTCGACGGCACCTGGCAGCGCGCGTTCGACTTCGACGCCTGGGAGTACTTCGGGTCGAATGCCGACATCGGCTGGGGACCGTACTGTGTCGAGACCGGCTGGTCGGTCGCCCCGAGCCTGATCGCCGCTATGCAGTACCTCCAAGGCACCCCGTTCTTCCCGCCCGCTCCCGCCGACGGGGCGTCGACGGTCGGCGCCGGCGCGATCGTCGCTTCGGTGCGTGCCGAGTTCGACTCGATCCAGCGGGGCGAGCCCGCCGTTCCCGCCTTCCACCGTGGTGCGGACGGACGGATCATTCGGGTCCAGGGCGGTGTGCGGGCCCTGCTGGGTGAGCTGCGCGCCGCAGGCGAGCCCACGTGGGCGCGCAACGATCCCGCGAACTCGTACGAGATCTACGTCCGCGGCGCCGACAACCACCTGCATCACACGTACCTCGACGACCGCACCGGTCAGGGCCGCTGGCAACAGATCGGCGACCTCGAGCTCGCCGACGATCCGGTGATCGCGTTCAACCCCGGAGCCGACGCGATCGAGGTGTACGTCCTCGGCGCGGACCGCCGGATCCACCACTGCTCGATGATCGACGTCCGCGGCGGTCACACTCCGTGGGAACCGGTCGGTACGCTGCATTTCACCGGCTCACCGGCCGTGATGTACGACGAGTTGCTCGGCAGCGTCCGCCTGGTGGCGAACGACACCGCCGGCCAGGACCGCCGTACCCGCAAAGTGAACCGCTGGCACCTTCCCTGGCAGGACTACTCACACTGGATCACCGCATGAAACGTATAGCTATCGACGGCGGGCAGTCTGCGCTTCGGCTTCGGGTTCTTCCGGGTGGGCGGACGGGTTCGGGGCCTGGTTATACGCACGGGCCCGATGCCGTGCAGAAGTTGCTGGATGCGATCGGGGCCGCTGCGACCGAGGCTCAGGTGGACGGATCCGTCGAGGTGGTTGCACTCGGGCTCACCGGTTATCCGCAGGCGCCCGGCGTTGCGGAGCGGTTCGCCGCGGACGTCGGTGCGCTGCTGGACGCCGACGAGGTGCGGTTGACGCAGGACATGGTCACCGCGCACGCCGGCGCGCTTCCCGACGGGTACGGCGTGGTCGTTGCTGCAGGCACCGGTCTGGTGTGTCTCGCGGTCGACCGCGACGGGACGTGGCGGAAGCTGGACGGCCACGGGTACCTGTTCGGCGACGCGGGCAGTGCGTTCGCGATCGGGCGGGCCGGGCTGGTCGCCGTACAGCGTGCCCGTGACGGCCGGGGGCCGGCGACCAAGCTTGCCGACACCGCGCTCGATCCGGTCACGCTCTACCGTTCGTCCACGCTCGTCGACGATGTCGCCCGGTTCGCTCCCGAGGTACTGCGGTGTGCTGCCGAGGGCGATCCGGTTGCGCACGAGCTGGTCGTACTCGCAGCCAACGACATCGCCGAGACGATCGGCGCAGCGGTCGCGCAGCTCGCCGGAGAAGGGCCCGCGCCGGTCGCTTGCGTCGGCGGGCTGTTCACGGGCGCCGGCGAGCAGTTGCTCACACCGGTCCGCGACGCCCTGCCCGCGCGCGCCCAGCTCGTACCCGCGGCCGGCAACTCGCTCGACGGGGCCGAACGCCTTGCCACCGGACCTACCGGAACGTACGCCGACCTGATTGTGACGCACCGTCGATGAGAACCCTCGCCCCCGGCACCCTGGCAGTGTCCTGCCAAGCAGGTCCCGAGAACCCGTTCTACGGACCGGCCGGGATGGCACTGATGGCACAGGCTGCCGAGGCCGGTGGGGCAGGGGCGATCCGCGCCAACGGGCCGCAGGACGTCGCCGCGATCCGCGCGGTGACC
>DASSDE010000597.1:0-9240 GCA_035697365.1 Kribbella sp.
CTGGGCGGCTACCGGGCTGAAGGCAACGAACAGCCCGGCGACCGGGGCGGTCAGGGAGATCAGGAGGGCAGCCGGGAGGAGGCGGCGCTTCGGTGACATGGGTCGAGAGTAGTCTCGTGCCGGTTCGTGCTGCGAACCCGATCGAACCAGACCCGCGATCACAGGGAGGCCTGCGCTGTGAGCAGCCCGTACGGCTACGGCGGCCAGCAACAGGGTCGGCCGGTCGGCCCGCCACCTGGCGTCCTGCCACCACCGCAGTCCGCGCCGTGGCCCCAGCACCAGGGCCGGCCCCAGCAAGGTCAGCCCCAGCAGGGCCAGGCGCCGTACCAGGGCCAGCAGCCACAGTGGCAGCAGCAGTACGGCAGCGGCCCGGGCCACTTCAACGGGTTCCAGCCGCCGCCCCGGCGCGGCGGCTCGTTCCGGCTCGTACTGCTCGGCTTCTCACTGCTCATCCTGGTCGGTATCGCCGCGACGATCATGGCGATCGTGCTGTGGACCGGCGGTAGCAACGAGACCGCCTCAGGTCCGGAGGAGCCGAAGGTGACCGGTCCGTCGATCGTGCCGACGGCAACCACCAGCCCGGAGAAGGGCACCGCAGAGGACTTCCTGCTGAACGCCGAGGTGTACCAATCTGGCGCCCTGCCGGAGCAGAACTGCCAAGCGGCGAACCTGGGCAGCGGCGGTCTGGCCGCGCAGAAGGTCTACTACCAGCGCCTGTTCAAGTGCCTGAACGACGCCTGGCGACCGATCTTCCACAAGCTCGGGCAGGACAAGCCGGACCCGGGCCTGGTGGTCTTCGACAAGCCGGTGCAGACCGCGTGCGGCAACTTCGAGCCGCTGTCCGGACGGGTGCTGGCGTTCTACTGCTACGGCAATCAGGTCATGTACGTCGACGTGAAGCAGATGGACCGTGCGTTCGGGCCGAAGGAGGACCTGGCGTACCTGATGACCATCGCGCACGAGTACGGCCACCACGTCCAAGGCGTCACCGGCCTGTTCTACGCGCGGGCCGTCTACCTGCAGGACCACCCCGACAAGAAGCTCGAAAGCTCCCGGCGGAACGAGCTGCAGGCCTCCTGCTTCGGTGGCGTGTTCAGCAAGGCAGTAGCGAAGTCGTACCCGCTGACGAAGCGTCTGGACGAGTTCAAGGAGCAGTCCAGCAACAGCTTCGGTGAGACGCCGGACACTCCGGAGGACGAGCGGACGCACGGTCTGGCGACCAGCCAGGGCTTCTGGATCCAGAACGGCTTCAACATCGGCGAGAACAAGGCCTGCGACACCTTCGCCGTCTCGGCGGACCTGGTGAAGTGACCGACCGGCTGATCGGGGGCCGCTACCTACTTGGGGAACCGCTCGGCTCAGGCGGTATGGGCTCGGTCTGGCGCGCCCAGGATCAGCAACTGGACCGCGCGGTCGCGCTGAAGCGTGCGCACCCCGGTGTGGACGATCCGGGCGGCAGGCGGCTGCGCCGCGAGGCCCAGATCGGCGCGCGGCTGCACGATCCGCACGTGGTGACGATCTTCGACGTGGTGTCCGACGGTGACGAGCACTGGCTGGTCCTGGAGTACCTGCCGTCGCGTGGTCTCGATGAACTGGGCAAGCTGCCGCCCGACCAGGTCGCGCGGATCGGCGGGCAGATCGCGTCCGCGCTGCAGGCAGTGCACGCGGCCGGCATCATCCACCGGGACCTGAAGCCGGCAAACATCCTGGTGACCCCGGACGGTACGGCAAAGCTTGCGGACTTCGGGATCTCGCGCCGGCTGTGGGCCGAGGCGACGCTGACCGACAGCTCGACCGTCGGTACGCCGGCGAACCTCGCACCCGAAGTGGCCAACGGCAACGAACCGACCGCCGCGTCCGACGTGTTCTCGCTCGGAGCGGTGCTCTACACCGCCTTGGAGGGGCACTCACCGTTCGGCAACGACCCGAACCCGTTGGCCGTACTGCGACGCGCTGCGCGTGGTGAGATCGAGCCCCTGCGCCACGGTGGCGACCTGACGCCGTTGGTCACGCGGATGCTTGCTGTCGAACCACAGGACCGCCCGTCGGTCGCAGAGGTCGTCGAGGAGCTCGGTGGTACGTCGTCTGCACCGGTGCGGCGCAGTCGCAAGCGGTGGGCGATCCCCGTGGCGGCAGCAGGTGTCGCCCTGGTCGCCGTCCTGGGTGTTCTGATCGGACGGGCAGTGTCGGACTCCACCGAGCCGTCAGCCGGCCCAGCAGGCACAACGAGCCAGGCCGCGCCCACTGGGACAACATCCAAACCCAGCAGCGCAGTCTCCAGCCCGGTGGGCGATCCCTTGACCGTTGACCCGTGTGCGTTGATCGACGAGGCGTCGCTGAGCAAGTTCGGCGAGACGACGCTCGAGCCCGCGTACGGGAACTTCGACCGCTGTGACGTGGTGGTGACGGGCAAGGGCGGCCAGGAGGTCGACGTCCGCGCCGAGCTGAACCTGCCCGACACCGCCGAGCCGAAAGGTGACGTACAGAAGCTCAGCGGCAACCTGCGGACCGTGAGCCGCGAGAAGTCCGGTGGTGACGACTGCGCGCGGGTGCTGGTGCTGTCCGACAGTACGCAGATCGAGGTGGTGGCCAAGCACACGGAGGGGTCCGGGATGGACGTCTGCGCGATGGCGGAAGCCGTGACCCAGAAGGCGATCGGTGTACTGCAGGCAGGTCCGATTCCGCGGCGTACGGAGCCATTGCCGGCCAACTCGCTCGCGCAGGTGAACGCGTGCACGTTGCTGGACAACAAGGCGCTAGAGCTGATTCCCGGTGTGGACGCCTCGCATCCGGACATGTCCTTCGGCAACTGGAGCTGCGGCTGGGAGAGCACGACGAGTGATCTCTCGGTCGACCTGTACTTCGACCGGGACCAGCCGCTGGATGCCTCGGACGGGCAGCCGATCACGGTCGGCGGACGGTCCGCGTTCCTGTCGAACGAGAACGACGGCCCCCACACCTGTGCGGTGGTGATCGTCTACCGGAAGTACGTCGAGTCGAACGGGCTGGACCAAGAAGAGCTGGTGGCGATGTCTGTGGCGGGGTCGGCGAAGCCGGCCACGCTCTGCGGGCTGGCGACCAAGCTGGCTCAGGCCGCCGTCCCGAAGCTCCCGAAGGCGTGAGCGATGGACCCGATCCGCAGACTTCCCCAGGACCAGCCCAGCCTGGAAGGCGGCGTACCCGACGCGCAGCCGGGCACCATCTTCGTGCTGAGCGTCGAGGGCGGTGTCAGTGCGGACCCAGGTCCGCACCGGACGATCCTGTTCGGCAGGAACCGGTCCGAGGTCCAGGTGTCGATCGGTGAGGACGACCAGCGCGTCAGCCGTCTGCACGGGTCGATCAGCTACCGCGGCGGGCAGTGGTGCGTCGCGGTGACCGGGCGGCTGCCAGTGCGGTTCCCCGGCGAGCAGACGCTGTTCGCGGGTGAGGACCCGAGGCCACTCGCTCCTGGTTACACACCCCTGTTCGTCCAGGGCTCCAACGGCCGCGCGCACCTCCTACAGGTGTACGTGGTCGGTGAAAGCGGCACCCGTCCCCCACCGCGACCACGCGAACCCACGCACCCACCTCGCATCTGGCGCCTGTCGCCGGCCGAGAAGCTAGCTCTCACCGTGGTCGGCCAGCGATACCTGTGGCACGACCTGCACCCGCTGCCACTGTCTTGGCGGCAGGCCGCTGACCAGTTGGCCGAGCTGCAGCCCAGTGCGGGCTGGACGGCCAAGCGGGTCGAGCACCTCGTCTCGAACGTACGCACGCGCCTGTCGCGCGACGGCGTACCGGGGCTGACTCGCGAAGAGGTCGGCGAGCCCGTGGGCAACGCGTTGAACGACAATCTGTTCCGCGCGCTCCTGCTGAGCACCACGCTCGTCCCACGCGACCTCGACGTCCTGGACAACTGAACTCGGGAGGGGTCCCCGGCGACCCGACTTACCGTCCCGCCATGTTCACATTGCGCACCGCAGACAACTCCATCAACGTCCCCGTCTAACGGCTAGGCTCCTGAGCCATGCGCGTCGACGTAGGTGGCTACCAACTCATTGCCGACCATGCTGGTGACGGACCGCCCACCGTGGTCTTCTGCTCCGGCCTGGGAGACGACGGCGAGGTGTGGGAGTCCACAATCGCCGCCCTCGGCCCCGGCTTCTCCACGTGGACGTACTCGCGAGCCGGCATCGGTGACAGCGACCCACTGCCCGACAACAACCCACAATCCCTCGTCACCTCCGCGGACGAACTGCAGCGGCTGGTCAGTGCAGCCGGTGTGAGTACGCCGTACGTCCTCGTGGGCCACTCGATCGGCGCACTGGTCGCACTGATCCACGCGGCCCGTGCACCCGAAGGCCTCGCCGGGCTGGTCCTCGTCGACCCGACCGATCTGCAACTGGATCTGGACGTGGTGGAGAAGACCCTGTTCCTGGAGGACGGCGAGCGCGACGACTGCACGACGTACGACACCCTCGCCAGCCTCCCGATCGTGACAGCCAGCAAGTGCCGGTTGGACGTCCCAAGTGTCGTCGTCAGCAGCCGCGCCGGCGCCTGGCTCGAACTGGACGACCCCGAACCCTGGAAACCCTTCACCCTCCAAGAACTCGACACCCGCTGGCAACAAGTCCATCAACAACTCAGCGAAACCCTCGGCGGCACCCGCCTGGTAGCGACAGTCGGCGCCCACTACATCCACAAAGACCAACCAGAACTGGTAGCTCAGGCCGTACGCCAGGTGGTCGGGGACTGACTGTAGACACGCTTGAAGGCCACACTGAACGCGAACGGGTCTTCGTAGCCGACCTTGCGCGCAATGGTCGTCACGGTCTCGGTCGTGCTCCGGAGGAGGTCGGCGGCGAGCGTCATGCGCCACATCGTGAGGTACGTGAGCGGCGGCTGACCGACCAACTTGGCGAACCGGGCCGCAAAGGTCGCGCGGGACAGGCCGACCTCTGCCGCCAGCTCTGCGACCGACCAGCGGTGCGCTGGGTCCTCGTGGATGCGCCGCAGCGCATCGCCAACCGCTGGCGCCGACAGGGCCTGGTACCAGGACGGTAGTGCGTCCGGTCCGGCGCACCACGCGCGCAATGCGAGCACCAGCACGAAGTCGAGCAGCTTCCGGAGTACGGCGTCCTGCCCTGGCTCCTCACGCGCTACCTCTGTGGTCAGCAGGTCCAAGGCAGGACCGGTGTTCGGTGTGGCAGGCACGACGGCCAGTGGCGGCAGCAGTGCGAGCAGCCGGTCACCCACGCCGCCGCGGAGGTCGTACGCACCTCGAACCATCGTCGTGGCACCCGGGAGCCCATCGCCGTACGTCCGCGGCGCCAGGTACTCCCGCCCCTCCACCGGATGCCCGTCGGTCGTGTACTTCCGCCCGTCACGCACCACGTAGCTCGCCGGCGTCTCCGGATCGTCCGCGATCGTGTAGCTGCCGACGCCCGAGATCAGTGCGATGTCGCCGGCGCCCAGCAGCCGCGGTACGCCGTCATGCAGCCGCAGGCACGCGCTGCCGCCAAGCGTTGCGACGACCGACAGCGACGGCGCGTCGGCGTACGTCACGGACCACGGCCCACGCGCGATGACCTGCCGGACGAGCGTCTCCCTCGCCTGTGCCCGCTGGAGTAGATCGCTCAGGACGTCCACACCAGCACACGCTAGACGATCACAAAGGCATCGGCGAGTGGCGACCATGGATCGTCTACGACGATTTCGGTTGGCTGGACGTCATGAACAGCTACCTGATCCTCGGCGGTACCGGCACCACCGGCCGTCGTATCGCGGACCGTCTCCGGTCCGCCGGCCATGAGATCCGTACGGCGGCGCGCTCCGGAGCCGACGTACGCGTCGATCTCGACGACCCATCCACCTGGGAATTCGGCAACGCAACCGCGGTCTACTTACTGGAGCCGACGGTCCGTCCCGGCGGTCGCCTCGCCCGCTTCGCCGAGACTGCCCTCGCCTCCGGTGTCCGGCGGCTCGTGCTCCTGTCGGCGTCCCGCGCGTCCGACCCCGCGCACCCGCTGCACGCCACCGAGCAACTCCTGCGCAACTCGTCGGCGGAGTGGACGATCCTGCACCCCGACTGGTTCGCGCAGAACTTCAGCGAAGGCGTGTGGCGCTCCGCGGTTGCCGCCGGAACCCTCGCCCTCCCGACCGGCGCCGGCCGCACTCCTTTCGTCGACGCCGACGACATCGCCGACGTCGCCACCGCGGCTCTCACCACGGACGGCCATCACGGCCGGACGTACCAGCTGACCGGACCGGAGGCCATCACCTTCTCCGAGGCCGCCATGCACATCAGCAATGCGGGCCTCCCGGTCGAGTACGTCGCAATCGAGCCGGCCGCCCACACCGAACAGCTCATCACCCAAGGCGTTCCGCGCGCCGGCGCCGAACTCCTCACCAGCATTCTCGTCGCGATCGCCGACGGCCACGCCGGCCAACCCACGAACGACGTACAGCACGTGCTCGGCCGTCCGGCCCGCTCATTCAAGACCTTCGCCACCGAGGCGAACTGGACGTGAACAAGCGGTTGATGGACGCACCCACGTGTTTGCTTCGAGTTATCGAAAGCGTAACTGGGCGGCGTATCATCCGGCCGTGACGTTGCGACGCGGGGAGTTGGCGACGGCCGCGCGGACGCTGGTGGATGTCCTCGAAGAGACGGCCGACACCTACCCCGACGAGCCGGCGCTCGACGACGGCAGCGTCAGTCTCAGCTACCGCGAACTGCTCGTGCAGACGGCCAAGTTCGCGGGCCGGCTGGCCGCGGCCGGCATCGGTCCGGGCGACCGCGTCGGCATCCGGATCTCGTCCGGCCACAACGACCTGTACGTGGCGATTCTCGGCACGCTGCAGGCCGGCGCGGCGTACGTGCCGGTCGACGCCGACGACCCGGACGAGCGCGCCGAGTTGGTCTTCGGCGAGGCCGACGTCGCGGCCACCGTCGGGGACGAACTGGTGCTCACGCTGACCCGGCCGCTGCCGGAGCCGATGGACAACGAGACCGCCAACGGCTACTTCGACTACCCGTACTCGGCCCGCATGGACGCGGAGAGTACGACGGACGCCGCGCGCGCAGGCATCGGCCCGGAGCCGACCGACGATGCGTGGATCATTTTCACCTCGGGCTCCACCGGCGTCCCGAAAGGGGTCGCAGTCACGCACCGCTCGGCCGCCGCATTCGTCGACGCCGAGGCCCGCCTGTTCCTCCCACGCGAGCCGATCGGGCCCGACGACCGCGTACTCGCCGGTCTGTCGGTCGCGTTCGACGCGTCCTGCGAGGAGATGTGGCTGGCCTGGCGGCACGGCGCCTGCCTGGTCCCTGCGCCACGCTCGCTGGTCCGCACCGGGATGGACCTCGGCCCCTGGTTGGTTGCCCAGGGCATCACCATTGTCTCGACCGTGCCGACGCTGGCCGCGCTCTGGCCGGCGGACGCGCTCGACCAGGTCCGGCTGCTGATCTTCGGCGGCGAGGCCTGCCCGCCCGAGCTGGCCGAGCGGCTCGCGATCGAGGGCCGCGAGGTCTGGAACACGTACGGCCCGACCGAGGCGACCGTGGTGGCCTGCGCCGCCGAGCTGACCGGCGCGGGCCCCGTCCGGATCGGCCTCCCACTCGACGGCTGGAACCTTGCCGTAGTAGATGCTGCAGGCAACGAAGTCGCCGACGGCGAGATCGGTGAGCTGATCATCGGCGGCGTCGGCCTGGCCCGGTACCTCGACCCGGTCAAGGACGCCGAGAAGTTCGCGCCGATGCCCACCCTCGGCTGGGAACGCGCGTACCGCAGCGGCGACCTGGTCCGCTCCGACCCGCTCGGCCTGCTGTTCCAGGGCCGCGCCGACGAGCAGGTCAAGCTCGGCGGCCGCCGGATCGAGCTAGGCGAGGTCGACGCCGCGCTGCAGGCACTGCCCGGCGTCTCCGGCGCCGCGGCCGCCGTCCGGAACAGTGCCGCCGGCAACCAGCTCCTCGTCGGGTACGTGGTACCGGACGACCCCGAGGCCTTCGAGAACGCCAAGGCCACCGAACGACTCCGCGAGGCACTGCCCGCCGCGCTCGTACCGCTGCTCGCGATCGTCGACACCCTGCCGACCAGGACGTCCGGCAAGGTCGACCGCAACGCGCTGCCCTGGCCGCTGCCCGGGATGGACAGCGACGGCCCGGCCGCGGAGCTCAGCGGCACCGCCGGCTGGCTGGCCGAGCGCTGGACGAAGATCCTCGGCGCCAAGGTCACCGGCCCCGACAACGACTTCTTCCTGCACGGCGGCGGCAGCCTCGCGGCGGCGCAGTTGGTGTCGGCGCTGCGCGAGCGGTACCCGGAGGTGACGGTCGGCGACATCTACGAGTACCCGCGCCTCGGCGCGCTCGCCGAACGGCTCGACGCCTTCTTGCCCACCGCACAGGAGCCGGTCGAGCTCCGCGAGATCCGGCCAACGCCGCGGAGCACCCAACTCCTGCAGACCGCACTGACCCTGATCCTGCAGACGGTGGTCGGCGTCCGCTGGCTGGTCTACCTCTTCACGCTGAACAACCTGCTCGCCGCGCTGATCGAGCCGCTCCTCTGGGCCCGGACCGTGTCCTGGTGGTGGATCCTGGCCGGCTGGCTGATTCTGATCAGCCCCGCGGGCCGGATGGGGATCGCGGTCGTCGGCGCTCGCATCCTGCTGCGCGGCCTCAGGCCCGGTACGTACCCGAGAGGCGGCAACGTCCACGTCCGGCTCTGGGCCGCCGAGAATCTCGCCGACGCCGCCGGCGCCGCCAACCTCGCGGGCGCGCCCTGGATCGCGTACTACGCCCGCGCGCTCGGCGCGAAGATCGGCCGCGGCGTCGACGTGCACACCCTCCCGCCGGTCACCGGCATGCTCACCATGGGCCGGGGCGCCTCGATCGAACCCGAGGTCGACCTTTCCGGGTACTGGATCGACGGCGACCGGTTGCACGTCGGCCCGGTCGTGGTCGGCGCCGACGCGGTCGTCGGTTCGCGCAGCACGCTGCTGCCCGGCGCCGAGATCGGCCGGAGCGCCGAGATCATGGCCGGTTCCGCGGTCTCCGGCAAGGTCCCCGAGAACGAGCGCTGGTCCGGGTCGCCCGCGTCCCGGATCGGCCGTGCCCGGCATCCGTGGCCGGATCACCGTCCCGCCCGCGCTCCGTGGTGGGTTGCGGCGTACGGCGCCCAGTCCGCGGTGATGTCCTTGATCCCGGTGGCCGGTGCGGTCGCGGCCATCGCGGTGCTCGGCCACGCCCTCCGCGGGACCCGC
>DASSDE010000598.1:0-2526 GCA_035697365.1 Kribbella sp.
GATGGGTCTCAACGACGATGACATGAACACCTCGTCCGGAGGTGGCGAAGGCCTGGCCGACGGTGGCGCCAACCAGGGCGGCCACGACGGCGGCGCCGACGGAGGTGCCGACGGCGGTGCGGGTGGCGGCGGCTACGGCGAAGGCGGCTCCGGCGGCGAGACTGCTTCCCCGGGCGGCGGCGACGGCGGCTACGGATCCGGCGGCGACTCTGGTGACTCGGGTTCCGGTGGCGGCGGCTACGGATCCGGCGGCGACTCTGGAGACTCCGGCTCTGGTGGCGGCGGAGGGTACGGCTCCGGCGGTGACTCCGAGGGTGGCTCGGAAGGGCCGGCTGACGGTGGCGCGTCGCAGGGATCGCAGGACGGCGGCGCCGATGGCGGCGCAGGCGGCGGTGGCGGGTACGGGTCCGGTGGCGACTCGGGCTCCGAGGAAGGATCCGACGGAGGTGCCGATGGTGGCGCGGACGGCGGCGCCGGCGGGAACTCCGGAAACTTGTGAGTACTGTGCCGGAGGCCGGGCCGTTCCCGCACGACCCGCAGCCCGGTGGCCGCGGGCTGCAGGACGATCGCCCGGCCCTCCGGCGCTGTGTAGCAGGTGACCTCGACGAGTTCGCCAACTCCTACTGGGGTTCACGGGCATTGTTGTCGCCCGGCCCCGAGCTGCCCGCGCCGTACGACGACCTGTTCAGCCTCGACGCCGTCGACGAGCTACTGTCCCGCCGCGGTCTACGGACGCCCTTCTTGCGGATCGCCAAGAACGGCTCGGTCGTCGGCGACAGTCAGTTCACGGGTCCCGCTGGTGCCGGGGCGGAGATCGCGGACCAGGTGCGCGACGACAAGGTGGCCGCGCTGTTCGCTGACGGTCACACCGTCGTGCTGCAGGCGCTCCATCGGACCTGGCCGGCGCTGGTCGACTTCTCCACTCAGCTGTCTGCGGAAGCCGGGCATCCGGTGCAGATCAACGCGTACATCACCCCTGCCGAGTCGCAGGGGTTCTCGGCGCATTACGACGTGCACGACGTCTTCGTCCTCCAGGTCGCGGGGGAGAAGCACTGGACGGTGCACGAGCCCGTGTACGTCGACCCACTGCGGAACCAGCCGTGGACAGGTCACGCCCGGGCTATCGAGGCGGCCGCCCGCGACAACGAGCCGGTGATCGACGCAGTACTGCGACCCGGCGACGCGCTGTACGTACCCCGCGGGTTCTTGCACTCGGCCAAGGCACTAGGTGGTGTCAGCGCGCACCTGACGGTGGGACTGCATACATTGACGCGGTACCTCCTCGTACAGGAGTTGGCGGCGCTTGCTGCGGGCCAGGCAGAGCTGCGTACTGCCCTGCCGCTTGGTTTCGACCCAGGTGATCCGGAGCAGCTTGCTCGAGTGCTGCCGGAGGTGATCGAGCTCTTTACGCAGGAGCTCCAGGCCGCGAGCCCAGACGCGCTGGCTGAACGGCTCCGGCGCCGTACGTGGTCCGGAAACCGGCCGGCTCCACTCGCCCCGCTCGCTCATGCCGCGGCCATCAAGTCGTTGGCCGTCGGCACGACCGTACGGTTGCGCTCCGGTCTGAAGTGCCGGCTGGTGTCCGGGGATCCGCTCGTGCTGCAGCTCCCGGACCGGACGATCACCTTCCCGCCCGTCACAGCCGCGGCCATCGCCGAACTCACCTCCGGCGCCGACTGCAAAGTCGGTGACCTCCCCGGCCTGAACGACGCCGACCAACTCGTCCTGGTCCGCCGCCTACTAACCGAAGCAGTCCTCACCACGACACCCCAATAGCCCGCCCGATCTCAGTAGTTGGCGTGAGTCCGAGTAGTTCAAGGTGGCGACCGTATCGTGAGGTGGTGTGGACCGCGGTGACGTCAGGTATCGACCGGAGACCGGCTGTGCAGCGCAGGCCGATCTCCGCCACGACTCCCTGACCGCGACAGCTCCACCCGCCGCCCGCTGGCTCCTCATCGAATCCAACGCACCTTGGCCCCGCCAAGCTCTTGCCGGCTTGGCGCTCGGGGACGTGCTGACTCGCCGATGCCGCGAGCTCGGGATCCGTCCAGTGCTCATCCGGCGATACGGACGGGCCGATCGCACTACGCCGCGCCGTTGGGGCATGGTCGACTGCCGGCCGGGCCGCGAAGCCGTCCGCTGGGGCGAACTGCCGACGGACGAACAGCTGCTGCCGACGGACGAACAGCTGCTGTCGGCTGACGAACAGCTGCTGTCGGCTGACGAACAGCTGCTGCCGGCTGAGGAACACCTGCTCAAGGTTCTGGACGGCAAGGACCAGGGCATGCTGAGCACCGAGCCGGTGTACCTCGTCTGCACCCACGGGCGCCACGACGCCTGCTGCGCCGTCCGCGGACGCCCGGTCGCGGCGGCACTCGCTTCCGCGTACCCCGAACGGACGTGGGAATGCAGTCACATCGGCGGTGACCGATTCGCCGCGAACGTTGTCGTCCTGCCGCACGGACTCTTCTACGGCCACGTCCCACCGACCCGCGCCCTCGAACTCGCGCGACAGTACGACGAGGG
>DASSDE010000599.1:0-4843 GCA_035697365.1 Kribbella sp.
CCCGACTCCCAGTCTGCCCGGGTCGCCCGAGGAGCCCCTCCCCGGCGTCGATACACCGGCCACTCCCCCGCCGTCGATCCCGGTCGCGAACACCGGGACGTACGAGTGCACGGGCTACAGCGGGATCGCGCTGCCGCTGCCCCAGGTCATGACCGACACGTTCTCGTGGGGCACGGATCCGCCGTACAAGGTCGGCAACGGCCAGGGCAACATCAACTGGCGCTCGAATCCGTACAAGAAGCCCAGCTGGTACATGTGGCTGCACTCGCTGCGCTGGCTGGGCAGAGGGATCGAGGCCGGCGGCCGGGGCGATCGCAAGGCGCTCACGCACGTGATGGCGATCATCCACGACTGGGTGCAGGACAACCCGTACTCGTGGAAGGGCGACATCGGCGCGTGGGAGGCGACGATGCACCACACCAACGTGCTGTTGTGCGCCCGGCAGGCGGTGCTCACCGGCCTGCACGTCACCAAGCTGCCGCAGCAGTACGCCTGGCTCGACAAGGCACTCCTCGACCACGCGCAGTTCATGATCGTGAACTGGAGCGGCAAGTCGAACCACGGCACCGACGAGAGCATCGCGCTGTTCGGCGTCGGCTGCACGCTGAAACGGCCGGAGCTCAAGTCGCTGGCGGTCGAACGGCTGACCGAGGCGATCACGACCGCGATCGATCCGCAGGGCTCGACGAACGAGCAGTCCGTCGGGTACGGGATGTTCAACTACCTGCTCTGGGGCCGCGCCACGACCGCACTGCAGCGCTGCGGCTCCGATCCCGGCCCGGTGATCGGCCAGCGCCGCGCCGCCCTCTCGGAATGGCTCGCGCTCGCCCCCAAGTCCACGGGCGAGCTGCAGCAGATCGGCGACGCCGTACGGCAGAAGCCGACCGGTGCGGCCGGGACGTCGCTCGACTACGTCGCATCCCTCGGCAAGCACGGTACGAAGCCGCGCAAACGGGCCGCGGTCTACGACGCCGGGTACGTGTTCGGGCGCACCGGGTGGGGTGAGACGCGGCCGTTCGCGCAGGAGTCGTCGTACAGCATCCGGTACGGGCCGGCGCGGACCCTGCACGGGCACGACGACCACATGTCGATCACGTACTCGTCGCACGGTCGCGACATCCTGATCGACCCCGGGCACTCCGGCTACCAGCTCGACAAGTGGCAGGCGTGGACGAAGAGCCAGGCCGCGCACAACGTGATGACCGTGCCGTCGGCGGAGAACACTACGCCGGTAGCGACCCAGCTGGTCAGCGCCGCGATCGCTTCGACCTGGGAGTCGTACTCGTTCGCCGACTCCCCTGCGCCGGGCGTGACCCGCAAGCGCGAGGTCTTGGTACTGAAGGATCCCGACCTGATCATCACCCTCGACCGCGGCCAGTCGACGAGCAGCCAGCGGTACGAGACGCTGTGGCATCTGGCTCCGGGACAGCAGGTCACGGTCCAGTCCCCTACGACCGCCGTCGCCACGAAGCCGGGCGACACCGCGAAGACGTACCTTCTGCAGTTCCCGTTCCAGCACGAGGTGCCGACGGACGGTCTCACTGTCGTGGAAGGCCAGGAGGATCCGGTCCAGGGCTGGTACTTCCCGGACATCTTCCACCGCGAGCCGGCACCGGTGGTCGAGTTCAACCGGACCGGCAACGAGGCAACGATCCTGTCCGCGATCGTCCCCGCCAACAGCACCGACAAGGTCACCTTCAACTCGCGGACGGTCGGTTCGATGTTCTATCTCGACCTGACCGTCGGCGCCCAGAAAACAACCGTCCGCGTCCAGCAGGACGGCCGCCTGACCCGCATCAGCTGAGGTTGTTTGCCCGTCAGCTCGCCGGTTACCGGGTGGATGTGGGTATCGCGCTCGCGCTGCTGTCGGCCCTGTCGTTCGGCCTGTCCGACTTCGTCGCCGGCCTGGCAGCCCGCCGGCTGCACAGCACGGTGGTCGTACTGCTCGGCCAACTCTGCGGCACTGCTCTGATCGTCGCCCTCGCGTTCCCGGTCGCGAATCCACACATCACCGCGCCGGCTCTGGCCTGGGGCGCGCTCTCAGGGATCGGCACCGGGCTGGGCGCTGCGTTCCTCTTCCAGGCGATGAAGGTGGGGCGGCTCAGTCTTGTCGTCCCACTGAGCGACGTCGCGGGGGTGGCGATTCCCGTCCTGATCGGCGTGTTGTTGCTCGGCGATCGGCTCCGGTGGTGGGCGTGGGCCGGGTTCGTGATCGCCGTACCCGCGATCTGGCTGATCACCAGCGGGCACAACTCCCGGTCAGCGCCAACCGCGGGCGCCGGCTGGGCGTTGCTCTCCGGGGCCGGCTTCGCGCTGCAGTACGTCGCTCTCGCCCGGGCCGACCCGGCTGCCGGATTGTGGCCGTTGGCTCTCAACCGATCGGTCGCCGTCCTCACCGTCGCACCGCTCGCCGTCCGTCCCAGCCGGCTCCGGATGCGCGGGCGTACGGCGTTGCTCGCGGTCGTGTCCGGGATCCTCGGAACCTCCGCGATCGCCGCGTTCACGTTCGCCAGCCGCGCGCAGGCGTTGTCGGTCGCTGTGGTTCTCACCTCGCTCTACCCAGCAGTCACGGTGTTGCTCGGCCTCATGCTCCTGCACGAGCGCCTGACACGCCGCCAGGTCGCCGGACTGGTCTGCGCGACCGCGACTGTCGTGCTCGTGTCGCTCTGAGCGGTCACATCCGGCATTGCTGCCCTGTCTTGTCTGTGGATCGAGTGTTTGGGAGGACAGGAATGAGTACGCATCCTGCGACGCGGGACCACTGTTTGAGTCTGGTGCGGAGTGTGGACCGGCCGACGGGCGGAGCGCGGTACGGGCGGATGTTCCGCGGCCTCGAGCCGCTCGGGGCGGATCCGCACGTCCTGATGCGGGCCGGCGCGGACGGCGGCATCTGTGACGCGGCCGCGGTGCTGGATCCCGGCGAGGGCGGGGACGACGGTGAGGAAGCGGCCGGCTGGCCGTTCTTCGGGCAACTGCTTGCGCACGACACCACCGCGGACCGCTCGCCGATCACCGGTGGCGTCGAGACCGACGACCTGCGGAACGCCCGCTCGCCGCGCCTCAACCTCGAGATGCTGTACGCCGACGGGCCGATCGGCTCGCCGTACCTGTTCGACCTGAACGACCCAGCGAAGTTCCTGCTCGCCGGGAACGGGTACGACGTCCCCCGCAACCCGCAGGGCGTCGCGCTGATCGGCGACCCGCGCAACGATGTCCACCTGTTCTCGCTGACGCTGCACGTGGCGCTGCTGCGGGCGCACAACCGGATCGTGGACTGGCTGCGGGCCGGCGGCATCCCCGAGGAGGAGGTGTTCGACCGGGCGCGGATCACCTTGACCTGGCACTACCAGTGGGTCGTCGTGCACGACTTCCTGCCGCGCCTGGTCGGGCAGGAGTTGGTGGACGAGGTGCTCAAGGACGGCGGAAAGTGGTTCGCGCCCGCGACGCTGGAGGCGTTCATCCCACTGGAGTTCGCGGACGCGGCGTACCGCTACGGGCACGGTCAGATCCGGCACACGTACCGACTGGAAACCGGTGGGTCCGAGTACCCGTTGTTCCCGGATCTGGTCGGGTTCGGGCCGGTGCGGCGGCGACTCGACCTCGCCCAGGTGTTCGACGTACCGGGGCGGCCGCGGGCGCAGCGGGCGAAGCGGCTGGACGGGCGCCTGCCCGCGAGCCTGATCGGGTTGCCCGAACAGGTCACCGGCGCCGTCGACGAGTCCGCGTACAAGAGTCTGGCGGTCCGCGATCTGCTGCGTGGCGACACGACCGGGCTGCCGAGCGGCGAGCAGGTCGCCGAACTGCTCGGCGTACCGCCGCTGACCGAGGGA
Source organism: Kribbella sp. (assembly GCA_035697365.1). GTDB lineage: Bacteria > Actinomycetota > Actinomycetes > Propionibacteriales > Kribbellaceae > Kribbella. The sequence goes on from DASSDE010000599.1 coordinate 3,831, forward strand.
AACTGGCCCGGCGGTACGCCGTTGTGGTTCTACATCCTCAAGGAGTCCGACGGCAGTCGGCTCGGGCCGGTCGGCGGGCGGATCGTGACCGAAGTACTGATCGGGTTGTTGCGGGCAGATCCGGCCGGCCAGCTCAGCCTCGAACCGGACTGGCGGCCGACGCTGCCGTCCGCCGGCGAGGAGTTCGAGCTGACCGACCTGCTCATCCCGGACGCGTCGCGCTGACCGCTGCGGCGGCCGGCTTCGAGGTCTTGGCCGCGGACTGGAACGCCTCCCGTGGCGTCTGGACCGAGGCCAGCGAGACGATGTCGCGGCCGTAGCAGAACGACGCGATCCAGATCGCCAGCACCCGCAGCTTCCGGTCCCAGGTCGGCACCGCGAGCACGTGGTAGCCGCGGTGCATCAGCCAGGCGAGCAGACCCTTGATCACGAGCCCCCGGTACTGGAAGATGCCGGTCCCGAGGCCGAGGGTCGCGATCGCGCCGAGGCTGTGGTGGACGTAGTTCTTCGGTTCCCGCCCGCGCAGCGACCGCAGCAGGTTCTTCGCCAGCAACTTCCCTTGCCGGACAGCGTTCTGCGCGTTCGGGACCGTGTACGTCGCGGCGCCCGCGAGGTCCGGAACGGCCGCGTCGTCGCCGGCCGCCCACGCGTCCGGGACGATCTCCGCGTCGGTGCCGATCCGCAGATCGGCCCGCACCTGCACCAGCCCCCGCTCGTTGTGCGGCAGGTCGGTGTGGTTGCGCAGCAGCCGGGTCGCGGCATTGCCGGCCGTCCACACGATCAGCTCCGAGTCGAACGTACTGCCGTCGGACAGCACCACGTGCCCGTCGTCGGCGGACTTCATCGTGGTGTTCAGATGCACGACCGCGCCGCGCTTCTCGAGCATCTTCACCACCCACTCGCCCGGCTTGTCGCTCACCTCGGGCAGGATCCGCCCGGTCGCCTCGACCAGATGGAACGCGAGATCGCTCTCGGACAGCTCCGGATACTTCTTGAGCAACGCCCGCGCCAGC
>DASSDE010000600.1:0-2722 GCA_035697365.1 Kribbella sp.
CACCAGCTCCTTCAGCATGCGGCGGCCGGTTCGCTGGGTGACTTGCATGATCGAGGCGACGCTCTCGACGTCCACAACGACCTGCCGGCCTGGGGCGGGGCTCATGGCGGAGGCGATCGACGTGACGATCTCCAACGCCCGCTGGTCGGTTGGCGACGTACTGTCCACCGGCGCGGAGGCGGCTGTCGCAGGACCCGGCTCAAGGTCCAGCCGGTCGCTCCCACCGTCCAGGTACACCGCGACCTTGCCACCGGCCCCCACTGATTCCTCCACGGCCAGCAGGGCGTTTGCCTCCGCGGCACGGGCGGTCTGACCGGTGCCGGCACCTACAGCGACCGGTACGCCGAGCTGCGCGGTCAGTGCGCCCAGGAACGGTGCGTACGCGAACTGCTCGGTCAGCCGCACCAAGGCGCCGTACGTGGTTGTCACGAGGAACAGCGTGTCCGACCGGCGCGTGACGGTCGCTCCGACCTGACGTGCCTCCGCCAGGAGCTTCTGGTGTGTCAGCAACGCCAGCTCCTGCTGCCAGTAGTCGCCGGACTCTGCGCGCGACGGGATGACCTGCACGGCGATCATCGCCAACTGGTGCGCCCCCATCCGCGTGCCTTGCCCAAGCAGTACGGCGGTCTCCAGTGCATCCCGTACGCTCGATCGGGTCGGCGCGATCCGCAGTACCGGTACGCCGGTCGCGAGCAGCTCGCGCTCCACGGACAGGATCGTGGTCAGGGCGACCGTGGTGTGCTGCCGCTCGTACTTCTCCCGGTGGAACGCCGCGAACCCGTCCACCGACGAAGGGCCTTCGTACGGGACGTCGTACACCTCGGCGGCGTCCAGGCCGATCTCGCTGTACGCCTCCGCGACGTCGGCGAGGGAGAGCGAGTCGATGCTGACCCGGCTGAGGTCGACGTCCTGGATCGTCAGCGAGGCACGCAGCAGCGCCGCGTACAGTGCCGCACCGGTCAACGGCAGGTGAGTGGACGGGACGGTCAGCCAGTGGCCGGTCGTCGCCAGGTCGAACATCCACGGGCCCGGGAAGACCGCCGCGTCGATCCGGTCCCGCAGCCGCAGGTACCGGTCCTCAGCCTCGGACAGGTCGTCGTAGCCGCCGGTCAGGAACCGGACGCCGTGGACGGAGCGCTCCACGACCTCCTGACCGACCTCGGCCATCGTCTTCACCAGCCGACGCGGCCCGAACAGACCGACCGTCACCGACGGCAACCGCTCACCCAGCTGCTCGGCAGGTTGGGTCTCTTCACTCATCTGAACCGCCAATCCCTCGTTCTCCTGGCAGCGCCCGCCACCGGAACAGCTTGCGGGCATTCCCGCTGAGAACATCTTGGCGTTGACTCTCCGTCAGCGGTGCACAGACCACCCGGCCGAGCGACATCCGCTGGTCGATGAACGGGAAGTCCGACCCGAACAACACCCGGTCACTGCCGACCTGGTCGACCATCGAGCGGATCAGCGGACCGGTCATGTGCGACCCGCAGACCTCAAGTACGAGCGACTCGTAGCGCCGCGCGACCTCGATAGCCTCGTCCACGCCCGGTGGCGTGATCCCGGCATGCCCCAGCATCACCGACGTCCCTGGGTAGCGTTCCGCGACCTCGGCGAACAGCGCAGGCGCGTCGTACGGGGACCTGTGCTCGGAGTGACTGAGTACGGGACAACCGGTGGCCGCCGCGAACTTCCAGACGGCGGCGTAGCGCGCGCCCGTCACGGGATAGTGGTGCAGGCTCGGATGGACCTTGATGCCGACGAAGCGCTCGTCGTCCGCGAGCCGCTCGAGCTCGCGCTCCGGGTCCTGCCACGGGTTGATGACCGCGTACGCCGCGATCCGGTCCGGGTACGCGTCCACAGCCGCGAGCGACTGCGAGTTGCCGAGGTGGGCGTCCTGCTGGATCGCGCGGTTGGCCGCCAGTACGGTCACGTCGGTCCCGGTCGCGTCCATCACCGCGACCATCGTGGCGGCGTCCGGCTCGGGGATGAAGAACAGCGAGTACGGGCCGAGGTGCGCGTGCACGTCGATGACCCGATGCTGTGGCCGGCGCCCGATCATGAACGACCTCCCGAGCGGAACAAGCGGGTTGCGTTGCCCGCACCGACCAGCCGGATCGCCGCGTCGTCGAGGCCGGACCAGGCCAGCCGGACGACACTCTCCCCGGGATCGCGGACGCCGAGGCCGGTGGCGAACACGAGCCGCTCGGCCAGGTCGTTGGCGGCCAGCCACTCGACGCCCTGGTGCGCGGCGAAGTCGACGAGGTCGACGTGCACGTTGGTGTGCCCATCAAGTGCGGCCCAGAGATTGCGGAGTTTCCGGTAGCCGACATTCGACACGACGATCGGTAGCGCGGGGCAGCGGGTCGCGATCGCAGCCAAAGCCGGCCAGGTGAGTTCCGCGGCGTCGACACACAGCGGCAGTCCGTTGGCCTCGAGCGCGTCGTACAGCTCGTCGAGCAGCCCGGGGGAGAAGCCGTGCGAGGCGGGATGGATGCGGAAGGCCGCGACGTCCTCGCGGAGGGCGCGATCGACCAGCCCGGTCAGCGAATCCAGCTCGCCGACCGTTGCGGGGATGGCTGTCCAGCAGGCGAGGACGCCGCGATCGGCGAGGCTGTGCGCGACCGCGGAGGCCTCGGCGTTGCCGCCGATCGGGTCGTGGAACATCGACGCCATGGCGCTGACCAGTGCGCCGGACAACTCGAACCGGTCGAGATGCGCGGCG
>DASSDE010000601.1:0-4030 GCA_035697365.1 Kribbella sp.
TGCCACGCTCGTAGGGCGTGAGTGTGATGTCGATGCCTGGGGCGCCGGCCACCATCCCGCGGACGTACGTGAGCCAGCCCATCATCGGGATCCCTCGACGGAACACCCCGGCAGCGGCGGCCAGCTCGGTGTCGGCGATGCTCGCCCACTGCGGTTCCCAGATCGTGACGACCGCGCGGAGCACCTGGGCGAACCGCTCCGACTGCTCAATGGCGTCCTCGTCGCTCCAGTGCAGCGTGAGCTGGTCCGAGACAGTCGTCATCGTCCCGCCCATGGACAGGTCGAACAACCATGGCAGCTCGCCCGTGCTCTGCAGGTGCAGCCGGGTCGTACTCGTACCGTTCGCCAAGACCTTCGTCGTGGCCTCGACCATCTCCTGCAGCGGCGTCGAACCGTCGGCCTCCAAGACGTGATAGCCCCAGCGCTCGTCCTGGGTCCAGTTGTGGACGTCGGGGAACGCGACGGCGACCGCGGTCAGCGTCCGGCCGACGCGGAGCGCGCGGTGCTCGACGGTCTCGTCGCGGTGCGACCATTGGGCGCGGAGCAGCCAGGATGCCATTCACGCCCTCCGATCCTGAGGCGGCCGATTCGGCGGAAGTGATGCTGAGCAGGGCAGTGACACGGTGCCGGATGCAGGTGACGGTACGCCGTCATACGACCGCTTGACCAGAGCTCCGGCCCCTCGCTGCACGCGGGCACGACGGCTCTCCGGAAAAGTCACCGGACCATACTGCTGCACCGTCGGTTCCCGGGTAAGCACCGGGGTCCGATTTTGGTAAACATGTATCGAAATCTGGACAAGTGTCAAGCGCGAGGGTGGCCGCGAGCAGCCCGCCCAGCGCGCTTGCCTGCGTACGCCGGTCCCGCGCCCCAGGGTGAGGGCGCGAGCCTACGTCAGTGTCGGTGAGGCCAGTTCGAGTGTTGGGGTCGAGCCGCGGTACGACGTCATCCACTCGCGGAGGAGCTGCACTCGGGCCGCGTTGTCCTCGTTGCCCTTCACCACGGGCGCTTGGTTGTACGGCATGGTGTCGGAGCTGCGGCGGAGCTTCACGTACAGCCGGGAGGAGGCGAGGGCGTACCGCTCCATGTCGTCCTGGAGCGCGCCGATCACCGTGATGTTCCGGTCGCGGCCGATCTGCTCGAACAACGCCACCGCCTCGCGCCGGTGCTGCGATCCGAGGTTGCGCCCGAGCTCGTCCAGGATCAGCAGCAGCGGACGGTCGGAGCCGCCCGCGAGCGCAGCCGCGCAGACAAGCTTGACGGCCTTCTCGTCCATCTGGGCCGTGTTGCCCTTCACGTTGAACGCGGAGAACGGGCCACCCTCGGAGCGTCGCCACTTCGGCGTGACTGTCCAGCGCCACGGCTTGTCGGGCTCCGCCGGCGGGTCGGGCTCCGGGAACTCGAGCTTCGCGCCGTACCCGCCGTACTGCTGGTCGAGACGGTCGAACTCCTGCGATACCAGCCGGAGTCGCGCTTTGATGCCGTCGGCAAGCGACGCGCGGTGGGCGCGCGCTGTGCTCTCCGCCTCGTCGAGGCCCTCGCGCGCTCGCTCCAGCGCGGCGTTCCGCTCGGCGCGTTGGCTGGCGATCTGCTGTTGCTGCAGGCTGTCGAACGTCTCGTGCTGCGCGAGATGGCTGCTCAATGTCCGGTGCAGCGCGGGCACCAGGCCGACGCGGTCGCCGAGCGTGCCGTTCGTCCAGCCTTCCGGGCCGTTGAGGATCTCCCACAGCTCGGCCGGGATCTCCTCACGCGAACGGGCGCTCGGGAAACAGCGGCGGATGACGTCGTCGAGCTGTGTGCAGGCCTGGTGGTTCCAGTCTGCCGACGTCCGGCGTTGGGCGTCGTCGGCGAGCGCGAGGAGGAACTCCTCCGCCTCCTCGGGCGTCCCGCCCCACGCGGTCGTACGGGTGGTGAGATCGAGCGCGCTCTGCTCCTCGCGCAACGTGAGCCGGCGGCCGGTCAGCTCGTCGAGGATCCGGTCGTGGTCGCGCCGCGTCGCCTCGAGGTTCTTCAACCGCTCGTCGCGGACGAGTTGCTGCCCGGCCGCGGTCTCGGCCGACTCCTTCGCGGCCTGCAGTCGTGGTGCGAGCGAGTCGCGGTCGGTCTCGTGCCGGTCGACGGTCTCGCGGAGCGCGAGGATCTGCTCCTGCACCGATTCCGCGTCGGCCAGCGCGCGAGCAGCCGCCGTACGTCGCTCCGCTTGCTCGACCCGGGAACGCGCTTGGTCCAATGCGGCCGACGCGCGAGCGCGGGCCTCGGCTGCGGCCTCGACGCGCCGTCGGGCGGCCTCGATCCGGGCCGTCCGACCGGTGATCGGCTCGTCGAACTGACCGACCGCGACCACACCGGCGGCGTCGTCGATGTGGTCCTTCGTGGCCCGCTCGCCGATCGCTGTGAAGAAGGCATCGAGCACGAACCGCTTGTCGGCCGACTTCGGCCCGCGCTTCGCCGAACTCTTCGAGCCGGGCCGATTCGCCAGCACCAGCAGGAATCCGGAATACCCGGCGTCGGCCAGCGCGGTCGAGGCGACCGTCGCGTCACCGGCGTCGATGACGACAGCTTCCCGGTACGGCGCGAGTCGCGGCTCCCACTCCTCACGCGCGGACTCCGGCAGCTCCGTGATGTCGGTGAGCGCACCGCACTCGATGCCGGCGTTCTCCAGGACCTGTTGCTGCGGAGCTGACACGGTTTGACCGCTCTCCGCCTCGCGCAGGTCGGCCGTTGCATGCTCGACCGCGACGCGGGCCGCGTGGTCCTGGCCGATGTGCTCCTCGAGCAGGGCGCGTGCCTCGGCCTGCTCCTCGCCGGCCGCGGCCAGGTCGCGTCCATCGGCCGAACGGCCCGCGTCCAGGAGCCGACGGTGTTCCTGGCCGAGCCGCTCGAGCTGCTCGCGCACGGAACGCTGCGCCAGGTCGAGCTCCCGGTCCCGAGCGTCCAGTGTGTCCCGCTCCTGACGGGTCAGTTGCACGTCCCGCAGCAGGCCCTCCTCGTTGCCGAAGGCATCGATCTCGGTCGCGATCGCTTCCTTGCGGGCCTCCTGCTCGGCGACCCGCTCGTCGAGCGCGGCCAGCTCGTCGAGGATCTCGGCGTTCCGGTGGCAGCCGTCGATCAGGTGCCGGGCCGAACGCGCCTGCCAGGAGTCCTTCGCGGCGGCGAGCGCCTCGCGGGCGGCGGCGCGTTGCAGGATGCCGGCCTCGACGGTCGCCATCTCCTGCTCCCAGCGCTGCAGGTCCGCGGACGCCTGCTTGGTCGCCTCGCGCTGCGTGTGCTCGGCCGACCGGTGTGCCTGCTCCTGCTCGAGCTCGTGGTCGAGCCCGGTGAGCGTTGCGATCGCGTTGAAGATCCGGGCCGGACCGAGCTCGTTGAGCGGCTCGGCGAGCAGGTTCGCGGTCGGGCTGGAGCGGACCGACGTCGACAAGAACGAGACGCACCGGACCTGGCCGCCGTACAGCACCTGGGAGAGCTTGTTGGCGTGGAAGTCGGTGCGGCCGTTCGAGTGCGGGAGCGCCGCCCACAGCGCATCGGCGCCGGCGGCGCGCTCGGCCTCGGTCGCGCCGTACGGGATGTGGAGGCCCTGTTTCCAGCGGAGGTCGATGTACGAGGCCTTGCGGTTGATGCGGATCCACACCGTGACTGCCGCTGCCTCGACCTCGTCGAGGTCGGTCAGATCGGGATCGGAGAACACACCGACGATGTAGCCACGGTCGACGTTCGACCAGTTGCCTTCCTGGCCGGCGGCCTCGGCGGTGAACAGCAGCTCGGCCGCACCGGGTGCGCCGCTCGTCAGCCGCCACTGGTCATCCGCGTGCAGCAGGCTGAGCGCGGCGATCCAGGACGACTTGCCGGCGCCGTTGGAGTCCGTCGGACCCTGACCGGCGACCGTGATCAACCCGCGGCCGATCATCGGGATCGGGTGCGTCGACAGCCGGGACAGGTCGACGACCTGCACCCCCAGCAGCACCTTCGACCCGAGAATGTCGAACGGCCCGTCCTCGGTCATGCTTGTTCTCCCACTTCGACAGGGACCCCG
>DASSDE010000602.1:0-4449 GCA_035697365.1 Kribbella sp.
TGAGGGCAGCAAGGGCAAGACCGCCGGCCGCGGTACCAAGGGCAGCAAGGCGCGCAACAACATCCCCGAGTGGTTCGAGGGTGGCCAGATGCCGCTGCACATGCGGCTCCCGAAGCTGAAGGGCTTCAAGAGCAGGAACCGAGTGGAGTTCCAGGTCGTTAACCTGGACAAGCTCGGACAACTGTTCCCCGAAGGTGGCGAGATCGGCATTGCCGACCTGGTCGCCAAGGGCGCGGTTCGTAGCGGTCAGCCGGTCAAGGTACTGGGTGACGGCGAACTGACCGTGGCACTGCAGGTCTCGGCCAGCAAGTTCTCCAAGTCAGCCACGGACAAGATCCAGGCGGCCGGGGGAACCACGACCGAGGTGTGACACGAGGTCCAGGGCTCGTAACGGCCGGTGCTTGATATCCTGCGCCGGTCGGACGGGCCCTGGCTCGTCTCTTGCCCAGCGGCTTAGCTAGGCCCCTGCCGTGCCCGCGGCAAGGGAAACATGTGGGAGGACAGGGTGTTAAGCGCCTTCGCCAACGCGTTCAAGACGCCGGACCTGCGCCGGAAGATCTTGTTCGTGCTCTTCATCGTCGTGATCTTCCGGATCGGCTCCGTGGTGCCGGCCCCGGGTGTGAACGTTCAGTCGCTGCACACCTGTATCAAGATCTCGCAGGGCGGCGCGAACGCCAACCTGTACAGCTTGATCAACCTGTTCTCCGGCGGGGCGCTGCTGCAGCTCGCGATCTTCGCGCTCGGCATCATGCCCTACATCACCGCCAGCATCATCCTGCAGCTGCTCACCGTGGTGATCCCGAGGCTGGAGTCGCTGAAGAAGGAGGGCCAGGCCGGCCAGGGCAAGATCACGCAGTACACCCGGTTCCTCACCGTCGGCCTCGCGATCCTGCAGTCCACCGCGTTCGTGGCGCTGGCCCGGACCCCCGGCCGGCTGTTCCAGGGCTGCACCGAGCCGCTGCTGTACAAGGACGACTGGTTCACCGTCAGCGTGATGGTGCTGACCATGACTGCCGGCACCGGCGTGATCATGTGGCTGGGTGAGCTGATCACCGACCGTGGTGTCGGCAACGGCATGTCGATCCTGATCTTCACCCAGATCGTCGCCACCTTCCCGACGAACCTGTGGAGCATCCGCAAGCAGAAGGGCGTCACCACCTTCGTCGTGGTGCTCGCGATCGGTCTGGTCATCATGGCCGCGGTCATCTTCATCGAGCAGGCACAACGCCGGATCCCGGTGCAGTACGCGAAACGCATGGTCGGGCGGAAGATGTTCGGCGGTACGTCGACGTACATCCCGCTGAAGGTCAACCAGGCCGGTGTGATCCCGGTGATCTTCGCGTCCAGCCTGCTGTATCTACCGGTCCTGGTCAGTCAGTTCCAGCAAGGCAAGGGCTGGTCGAACTGGATCCAGGCCAACTTGGTCAAGGGCGACCATCCGATCTACATGGTGACCTACGTCGCCTTGATCATCTTCTTCACGTACTTCTACGTCTCGATCACCTTCAACCCGAAGGAAGTCGCGGACAACATGAAGAAGTACGGCGGCTTCATCCCGGGGATCCGCGCGGGACGGCCGACGGAGGAGTACCTGAAGTACGTGTTGGACCGCATCACGCTGCCCGGCGCGATCTACCTTGCGGCGATCTCGATGATCCCGCTGGTCGCTCTCGTCCTGCTGAACGCGAGCCAGAACTTCCCGTTCGGTGGTACGTCGATCCTGATCATGGTCGGCGTCGGCCTGGACACGGTGAAGCAGATCGAGTCTCAGCTGCAGCAGCGAAACTACGAAGGGTTCCTGCGCTGATGAGAATGTTGCTGATGGGTCCGCCCGGGGCGGGCAAGGGTACGCAGGCAAAGGTGCTTGCCGATCGCCTGAATATCCCGGCCGTGTCCACCGGCGACATCTTCCGTGCGAACGTCAAGGACGAGACGCCGCTGGGTGTCGAGGCGAAGCGGTACATGGATGCCGGCGACTACGTCCCCGACGAGGTCACGAACGCGATGGTGCGGGACCGGCTGTCCGAGGCCGACGCCGGTGACGGCTTCCTCCTCGACGGCTACCCGCGGACGCTGGCCCAGGTCGGCACGCTGGACGAGATCATCGCCGACCACGGGCACATGCTGGACGCGGTGGTGGCGCTGGTCGCCGACACCGACGTGCTCGTCGGCCGGATGCTCAAGCGCGCCCAGTCCGAGGGCCGTTCGGACGACTCCGAAGAGGTCATCCGGCACCGCCAGGACGTGTACGCGGCCGAGACCAAGCCGCTGCTGGCGGTGTACGCGCAGCGTGGCCTGCTGGTCGAGGTGGACGGCGTCGGCGAGATCGACGAGGTCAGCGAACGAGTCCTCGCCGCCCTGAAGACCGTAACGGAGTAAGACAGCACGTGATGTTCAGGGACCGCGGTATCGAGATCAAGACCCGCGAGCAGATTCTGGCGATGCGCAAGGCCGGCCTAGTGGTCGGCCGCACGCTGGAGCTGCTCCGCGGTGCGGTCCGGGCCGGCATCAGTACCGGCGAGCTGGATGCGATCGCCGAGGACAACATCCGGTCCTCCGGCGCGACCCCGTCGTTCAAGGGGTACCACGGGTTCACCGGCTCGATCTGCGCGTCGGTGAACGACGAGATCGTGCACGGGATGCCCGGCGAGCGGGTGCTCGCCGACGGCGACCTGATCTCGATCGACTGCGGTGCGATCGTCGACGGGTGGCACGGCGACGCGGCGATCACCGTCGGTGTCGGTACGGTCGGCGACGAGCTCCTGGAGCTGGCACGGATCTGCGAGGAGTCGATGTGGCGTGGGTTCGCAGCCGCGCGGCTCGGTGGCCGGCTGTCCGACATCTCGGCCGCGGTCGAGGCGCATGTCCGCGCCAATTCCTCGTACGGGATCGTCGAGGACTTCGTCGGGCACGGGATCGGTTCGGCGATGCACCAGCCGCCGAACGTACCGAACTTCGGCCGTCCCGGGCGGGGGCCGAAGCTGGTCGAAGGGATGGCGCTGGCGGTCGAGCCGATGCTGACGCTCGGCAAGCAGGACAACCACACGCTCGATGACGACTGGACCGTCGTCACCGACGACCGGCGGGCGGCCGCGCACACCGAGCACACGTTCACTCTCACTCCGCAAGGACCGTGGGTGCTGACCGCGATCGACGGCGGCGAATCCAAGCTTGCCGAGCTCGGCATCAAGTGCGGCGCACTGGCCGACTGAGCTGATCGACTGACGCTCTGGGTCCACCCGTTGGGGGACGCGGGCGAACCGAGGCTGAGGCACACTTGAGACATGCCTCAGTACCAGCCGCACCAGCGATTCACCGAAGCCGACCGCGACAAGATCGCCGGACGGTTGCGGGATGCGTTCGCGGACGGGCGGCTGGACCAGCCGGAGTTCTCGACGCGCCTCGACCAGCTGTACACCGTGCAGACGTACGGCGAGCTGGAGCCGCTGGTGCGGGACCTGCCACCGGTACGGACGTACGCGACGCCCGAGGTGGTCAAGGACACCAAGCCGGCGCCGGAACCGGGCAGCTTCCCGGAGCGCAAGCCCACCAACCAGCCGCAGCACGGCCGCCGCAACGGTGCGATCGGCGGCTTCACCGGTGTGGTGATGATCAACGTCGTGATCTGGTTCGTGATCGGACTCGGCAACGGCGGGCACTGGCCGCACTTCTGGCCGGTCTGGTTGCTGATCCCGTGGGCGATCATCGCCCTCGGCGGTCTCGGCAGGCGCCGTTGACCGCGACCCCTGTGGACCGCCACATGACAGGCCCGCGGCTGCGGGCTGATGTGGCGTGGCAGGTGCATCAGGGGGCTGCGATTGTCTATGTGATCTGGTTCGTGGTCGCCGTTCCGCTGGCGATCGCGGGCCTGCTGCTGGAGCCACGCTGGGTCGGCTGGATGGTGCTGGCCTGGTTCCTCGTACTCGTTGGGTTCACCCTCGGAATGCGGATCGCGGACAATCGCCGGCGGCGGGAGTGGGCAGCGGCCGCGGGACAGCTGGGCTGGCGGATCAGCGCATCCGGTGCGGAACTGCTCGATCGTTGGCCGTTCCCACCGTTCGACGTCGACCCGAAGGCCACGGTCGTGGACGTGACGTCCGGCCGGCATCGGGGCCGCGAGTTCTGGACCGGGAGGTTCCGGCACAAGGTACGGCGGCGTGAGCTCGGCTTCGACTTCCTTGATCTGCAGGTGGATCGGCCACTGCCGCCGTTGCAGGTGCTGCCCGCGGGCCTGGCGCCGGTCGCCGCGGCGAGCTTCCTCCCGTTGCGGCTGACCGTCGACGGACTGTCCACGCAGTACCGGTTGTTCAACGGGCGTGAGGACCACGCGCTGGCCGTGCTGCATCCGCGTACGGTCGAGGCGCTGGCCCACGTACCGCCGTTCGGATTCAGCTGTGAGGGCCGGCGGTTCGTCGCGATCCTTCCGGCGTACCGCGACTCCGGCACCGC
>DASSDE010000603.1:0-2235 GCA_035697365.1 Kribbella sp.
ATCCGGACGCCGCGGTTGCAGGCGTTCGCCGAGGAGTCGGTGGTGTTCCGGAACGCGCACTCGGTCGCGCCGACCTGCTCGCCCAGCCGGGCCGGGCTGCTCACAGGGCAGTGGGCACACAGCGCGGGCATGCTCGGCCTCGTCCATCGAGGGCACAGCCTCACCGACTACGACCAGCATCTGGTGCACACCTTGCACCGCAACGGGTACACGTCGGCTCTGGTCGGCGTACAGCACGAGGCGAGCGGTCCGGGCGCGGCGACAAAGATCATCGGGTACGACGAGCAGGTGCCGACCGCCGACGAACTGGCGCCGGCCCGTCGTGATGCAGCGGTGGAATATTTGCGACGCCGGCACGACCAGCCGTTCTTCCTCTCGGTCGGCCTGCTGGAGACACACACGATGAAGGGCGCCGAGTGGTTGTTCGGGCATCCCGGTGGCGACGAACGCTGGACCGCTCCCGCGCCGACGATGCCGGATGCAACAGTCACGCGGCAGGACATGGCGTCGTTCCACGCGGCCGCGGCACAGGTCGACCAGACGCTCGGCGCGGTGCTGGACGCCTTGCGCGAGGAGGGGCTGGCCGACAACACCGTCGTACTGGTGACGACCGACCACGGCCTGGCGATGCCGGGGATGAAGTGCACGCTCGGCGCGACCGGGACCGGCGTGATGATGATGCTGCGCGCGCCCGGGCTGCCGGGCGGTGTCGCTGTCGACTCACTGGTCAGTCAGGTCGACGTGTTCCCGACCTTGTGCGCACTGCTCGGCATCGACGAGCCGGAGTGGTTGCAGGGGCAGTCCCTGCTGCCGACGCTCGACGGCCGGTCGGTACGCGCGGAGACGTACGCGGAAATCACCTATCACGCCGCGTACCAGCCGCAGCGGGCGATCCGTACCGACCGATGGCTGTACATCCAGTCGTTCGACGACCAGGACCGGCCGAACCTCAACAACGTGGATGCCTCGGGCAGCAAGACCCTGTGGGCGGACGCCGGCTGGGCGGACCAACCGGCGCCGCGCACCCGGTTGCACGACCTGATGTTCGACCCGCACGAACGGCACAACCTGGCCGGCGACCCGCGGACGGCAACGATCGAGGCCGACCTGGCAGACCGCCTCAACCGCTGGATGATCGACACCAACGACCCACTACTTCGAGGACCGGTGCCGCCGCCACACTAGTATTGGACGGTGGCTTCCGGCGCGGTGCGGACTGAGCTCATGGTGCGTCAGCGGAACGCGACGGCATCAGCGATCATGCGTGCGATCGTCCGCCAGGGACCGCTCGGCCGGAAGGAGCTCGCGGCGGCCACCGGGGTCACCTTCACCACGATCACCAAGGCCGTCACGGAGCTGATCGAGCTCGGGGCGCTGACCGAGTCGGCGCGGCTGCGGCCGCAGGGTGCGGGGCGTCCCGTCGTACCACTCGACGTACCTGACAAGCAGCGGCTCGTCGTCGGTGCCCACCTGCATCCGGAGAGTACGTCGTGTGGGGCGTTCACCCTGCGCGGCGAGCGGATCGCGTGGCGAACAGCGCCGGCCAAGGGCCGCAACCAGCACGAGCGGATCGCAGAGGCTGCCCGGCTGGTCGACGACGTCGTGACCGAGGCGGGTGCGGCGGCGGTCCTCGGGATCGGGGTCACGACACCGTGGGCCGAGGTCCACCACGGGCAGCCGCCCCCGCTGGTCGCGGACGTCGGCCACGACGAACTGCGCGACGGGCTGCGGGAACGGCTTCCCCTGCCGGTACGTGTGGAGCCGAACGTTCGCGCGTTGGCCGTCGAGCACTACTGGTGGGACGGTGCCGGTGACGACGTACTCACGGTGCTCGTCGGACGTTCGATCCGAGTGGCGCAGATGCGTCGCGGCGAGCTCGTCTGGGACGGGCCCGATGCCGGCGGACTCGTGTCGCACATCGTCGTACCAGGGTCGGAATATCGGTGCGACTGCGGACAGGTCGGCTGCGTCAAGGCGACCTGCACCGACGACGCGCTGCTGCGGCGGGCCGTCGACGAGGGCCTGCTCCCGCCCGGGGCTTTGCAGCGCGACCTCTACCCGGACGAGGACACGGAGCAGTTGCGGGAGCTTCGGCAGTCCCGGGCGCAGGACCTCGGCCGGGTGATCCCGTTGATCATGAGCCTGGTCGCGCCGGCCGAGACCACGATCCGGGGCCGGCTGGGCACCCGCGACGAGATCGACGCCTGCGTCGAGGCGATCCGGGTCCGGCACCGC
>DASSDE010000604.1:0-3451 GCA_035697365.1 Kribbella sp.
CGGCGCGCTGCTCCCGGATCTGGTTGTCGGAGCGGGCGCGCCGGGAGTCGCCGTACGGCTGCCGGCTGAAGGAGAGGTAGGACGGGGCGTCTTCCTGCTGACCCGTCGTACCCGAACGCCCGCAGTCTCCGCCGTCGCCGAGGCCCTCCGCGCCGCCGGCACCAGCCCCGTCTGAGCGCCCAGCCCCGCCGAAGGCAGCGGCCTCCGATGTTGGCGCGTGGACTGGTCAGACCAGGTCGTGACGGAGTAGGACTGTCCGATTGTCGAATGTCTGCGAGTCGACCAGTCGAAGAGTTTGCCGTCCGGTCGGCTGGTAGACGGGCTTGCCGCCGCCGAGGATCACCGGGTGCACGATCACGTGGTACTCGTCGAGCAGCCCTCGTGAGGTCAGCGCCGCCGCGACGCTCGCGCTGCCGGTCAGCAGGATGTCCTTGCCCGGCTGGTCCTTGATCGCCTTGACCTCGTCGGCGGAGCGGATGATCCGGGTGTTCCAGTCTGCAGATTGAAGGGTTGTCGACAATACGATCTTCGACGTTCGGCGCCAGACCGGTGCGAACTCGATCGCGTGCTGGTCCGGGTTCATCGCCTCGGCGTTCGGCCAGTACGAGGACATCATGTTCCAGACGGTCCGCCCGTACAGGAACAGATCGGCGCGCTCGGTCAGACCCATCGAGTAGGCGCCCAACTCCGGACCGAGTTCGGCCCAGTCGAATTCGCCGTTCGGGCCCTCGATGAAGCCGTCGAGCGACTGGTGCACGTAGTACATGATCTTCCGCATGATGTCCTCCGGATGCTGGTTGCCTGTGCCCCTTGGTCGGAGCCGTCCGGCTCGGTTTGACATCGGTTATTGACGAATCCCGCCAGGCTTGGGAGATTCGGGGTGAACGGGCGGGTCTGGGGGAGGGCCGGCGCCCGCCGGGGGTTCAGCCGCTGTCTGAGCTGATATCTGGGGTGAAGGTTCTCGCGCTGCGCTGGACGGCGACGACCGGTCTGCGCGGTGTGCGTCACGTGCGTACGCCGATCTGCGACGGGACTTTCAGGGGAGCAGTCAGATGATCGACAACCTGCGGGAACGCACGCGCGGGCAGGTCTTCACGGTGGGCGACGAGGGGTACGACGCGGCGCGCCGCGTCAACAACTGGATGCACGACAAACGGCCGCAGGCGATCGTCCGGTGTGAGAACGCCGGCGACGTGATGGCGGCGATCGACTACGCGCGGACGAACGACCTGGAGATCGCGGTCCGCGGTGGCGGCCACAGCGTGCCCGGGTTCGGAACGGTCGACGACGGTCTGGTGATCGACCTGAGCGGGATGCGCAACGTCCGGGTCGACCCGGTGAATCGGACGGCGCGGGCCGGTGGTGGCGCGACCTGGGGCGACTTCAACGCGGCGACGCACGCCTTCGGGCTGGCCACGACCGGCGGCATCATCTCGACCACCGGCGTCGGCGGGCTGACGCTCGGCGGTGGGATCGGGTACCTCGCCCGTGGGCTCGGTCTGTCCTGCGACAACCTGGTCTCGGCCGATGTCGTGACAGCGGACGGGCAGTTCCTGATCGCGAGCGAGAAGGAGAACGAGGACCTGTTCTGGGGCCTGCGCGGTGGTGGTGGAAACTTCGGCGTGGTGACCGCGCTCGAGTTCCGGCTGGCGCCATTGTCGACAATCTACGGCGGACCGATGTTCTTCGAGCTGTCCGACGCGACCGCCGTACTGTCCGGGTTCCGGGAACTCATCAAGGACGCACCCGAGCAGCTTGGCGGGTTCCCCGCGTTCCAGATCGCGCCGCCGCTGCCGTTCATTCCGGAGAATCGGCACGGTGAGCCGTTCGTGGCGATCGTCGGTTGCTGGGCCGGTGATCTCGACGAGGGCGAGACGCAGATCTCGAAGTTCCGCGAGTTCGCGCCGGTGATGGCCGAGCACGTCGGCCCGATGCCGTATCCAGCGCTCAACGGCGCGTTCGATGCGTTGGTGCCGCCCGGACTGCAGCACTACTGGAAGGCGAACTTCGTTACCGAGCTCACCGACGAGGCGATCCAGGCGCACCTGCGGCACGCGCCCGGCCTCCCGTCGGTGAACTCGACCGTGCACATCTATCCGATCAACGGCGCCTGTCACCGGGTCACCCAGGATGCGACGGCGTTCGCGTACCGGGATGCGAACTTCGCGACCGTGATCGCCGGCATGTGGCCGGATCCCGCGGACAACGACGCCGGGATCGAATGGGTGCGTTCGTACTACGACGACGTCGCTCCGCACTCCGAGGCCGGCGGGTACATCAACTTCATGGCCGCGGACGACCAAGGCCGGATCCGTGAGAACTACCGGCAGAACTACGACCGGCTGGCGGAGGTGAAGCGCAAGTACGACCCGGCCAACGTCTTCCACCTCAACCAGAACATCGTGCCGTAAAGAGCTGGTACGGCGGTGTCAGCCGGCGACATGGGCCGTGTTGTCGAGCCAGTGCTCGGCAAGGCCGATGTCGCCGTCGACACTGATACCGGCGGCTTGACGATCAGTGAGCGGGAGCCGCCGGGTCATGGTGAGCAGTAGCGACCCAGCAGGTCCCCTGACCGTCACGTCGGCAGGCAAGTCGCCGTGCTGCCATGTTGCCCCGTCAGGGCGGCGCTCGACGTACCAGGCACCCGCCCCGTCCGCGGCAACCCACTGCAGGGTCTCCCCGGTGCCCCGGATGGCGTGGGCGGACTCGGACCGCATCAGCTCCCACGTGGGCGACGTGAGCATTGCGAGATGGTTGGTGATGAGTGCGGCAGCGACGTCCGCGTCGAGTTCGGCTGCACGGCCTGCGGCGCTCGCTGCGTCGTAGCCGTGCACTACTGCCTCGTTGAGTGCGCTCGACATCCAGAACTGCCCCCCAGTCCGCCCGTCGCCCGCTGGGTTGAACACCGGCGCGGTGAGCGCCTCGTCGGACAGTGCCCTAGCTTGACGCTCCGCAGACTCAGACAGCCACGCCGGCCACTCAGCCGGATCAGCAGGGAGCACGGCCATCTCTGTGGGCAGCTGCGCGGGGTCGGTGATGCGTCGCTCCACGATCTCGGCGACCCAGTGCTGCGTCTGGCCGATGTGTTCGACGAGGTCAGCGACGGTCCACTCGGGGGCTGTCGGCACGGTGGCGTCAGGGCGGGTCGCAGCGGCCGACTCCGCCAGCCGCCGGGTGTGCTCGACAATCGCCTGCCGAGCACGTTCGGGGTGCAGTTCTGTCATCGGTCTGTCCTCAGGCTTTCGGGGCGAGCTTGTGGACGACAATGCCGGACTTGAACGTCGTCGTACCGAGCAGCTCGAGGTGGGTCGGCTCGATGCCGGTGCCGTGGAACATGTTCACGCCCTCGGCGACCACCGGGAAGATCCAGAAGTGGTACTCGTCGACGAGCTTGTTGTCCAGCAGCGTCTTCGAGAACGACCCGGTGCCGTACTTGATCAGGTTGCCGCCC
>DASSDE010000605.1:0-7800 GCA_035697365.1 Kribbella sp.
CGTCGTCGCACGGGGCGACGCTGCGTGACACGGCGACTACGGAATAGTCGATCTTGCGGTACGCGGCAACGAGGCCTGCGCCGATGCCCTGCGAGGCACCGGTGATGACCGCAACCTTCTTCCCCCGAGTACTACTCATTCCGCCCATTTCTCCGCTTGCGGTCCTTCTCCTGATTGTTCCACCGAGGCGTCAGCCCCGGACGACCACCATCTTTCCACCGGCTTCGTTCGCCTCCATCACGCGATGCGCCTCGCGGATCTCCTCGAACCCGAATACGCGGGTGGGCTTGGCGTCGAGCTTCCCGGCCGCAACCTGCCGCGCGATGTCCTGGAGCGGGACGTCGGACAGCGGAAAGCCAGGCGTCCCGAAGACGAAGCTCCCGAAGAAGGTCAGGTAGACGCCACTGGCCATCTGCAGGAGCGGGTTGAAGTCGGCGATCGGGTCGAGGCCGCCGAGCCACCCCGCCAGGCAGGCCCGCCCGCCTCGGCGCAGCATGGCGAGAGAATCGATGATCACGCTGTTGCCGACGAGGTCGAGCACCGCATCGACCTGCTTGGCCTCGGCGATCCGCTCGGAGAGGTTGAGCGCCTCCAGCTCGCATCGCTCGACACCCAACGCCTCCAGCATGGCGAATCGCTTCTGGCTGCGCGTCGTCGCGATGACTCGCAGTCCGGCGTTGACCGCCATCTTGATCGCCGCCTGCCCGAAGGAGGACGTCCCGCCGCGGACGACCATCAGCTGGCCGGACTGGATCTCGAGGTTGCGAAACAGACAGGTCCAGGCAGTGGCATACGTCTCGGGAATGGCTGCCAGTTCGGCCCACGACAGCTCGGCTTCGATCAACGCGACAGTGGAGACCGGCGCACGGGTGAACTCGGCGTAACTTCCATTGATGGTGCGTCCGAGACCGCCCATGAGTGCGGCGACCTTGGCGCCGACCGGAAACTCACCACCAGGGCACGACTTCACGGTGCCGACGCATTCGATGCCGCTCACCTCCGCGGCTTCGGCCCACTCGCCGCGCCGCATGTGCACTTCGGCATGATTCAAGCCGAAGGCCTTGATGTCGATGACGGCCTCGCCCACCTTGGGCTCGGGTTCCGGGATGTCCTTGTAGACAAGGCTCTCGAGACCACCGAATTTTTCGAGAACGATGGCACGCATGATCTTCCTCCAGTGGCCGGCTGCGCGAACCGAACCAGCGTAACGCATGAGAAGGTTCGCCGATCGCCATCGAAATCCCACATGTGAATCGGTTCGGTGCTCGTCGAGAGCTGTTCGAAATATCGCAGGCGCCCTTCGACAAGTCGCATGTCCGCCCGCCGCACGCAGTGGTAATAATAAATCGAACAGCACCGCTCGGAATGAAAGAGTCGCATGGATGTCAGCAATTCCGGGCAGAACGCCGATCCAGCATCTTCCGTCGAGCCGGCCGGACCCACCCTCGCCGCCTGGTCGACAGGTGCCCGCGGAAGCGCCCGGCAGCCCGTGCTAACCCCCCATCAACGCTTGACGGGTTACATCAGCGCGTTCTACTCTCCTAACCTACATAGATCGTTGATGTAGTTAGATCCGCCGGGCGTGACCACGGGAAGGACGACCGCGATGCGACGACGACCTGCCGGAGCGATACCCGACCGCGTGCCGGAGCAGGCCGGGGTGCCCGCTGCGACGGCCCCGGATCCAGCACTCGGACGCATCCGCGCCGCGGCCGCCCGGGGGCAGGCACGTGGTCAGTCGCCCACCGTCACGCCAGGCTTCGGTCCGCTCCCCGCCATATACCTGCCGGCCGAACCGCTCGGCCTGCCTCGAGCCAGGCGAGGGAGAACCGGCCGTCTCACGGCACTGGCATTGCGTGTGGTGTGCCTGTTCGAGGGAGCCCGGTACCACCGTGTATCGCGGGGCGGATGCGGTGGGGGAACCGCCCGGTGCCTCCGGCCGAGCTCGTGACGACACTGCGCGCGCTCCAATGTCTCGTGGCATTGATCGACGCGGAGTCGGTCACCGACGCCGCGGCCGCGCTGCACATGTCACAGTCGGCGGTCTCACATCAGATCGCTGGCCTGGAGCGCGAACTCGGGACGCGGGTGGTCGAGAGGCTGCCGCGCGGCGTGCGCCCCACCGCTGCGGGCCGGGCCGCGGCCAACGAGGCCCGCACCGCGCTGAAGGCCGCCGCTCGCGCGATCGAGACCGGCCGACAGGTCGGCGGGGGCCGCGCGGGCCGGCTCCGCATCGCCTGCAGCGAGACGATGACGGTCTGGCTGCTGGCGCCTGTCCTCAAGGACTGGAGCCGACGAAGACCCGAGGTGCGCCTCGACCTCGCCGAGTTCACGAGCGCGGACCGGATGACGGAACACATCGCCGCAGGCGAGTCGGACATCGCTGTCGGGCCACGGCCCACGACCACAGCCGCTCGCATCGAGCTGCTCGGCCAGGAGCCGATGGTCGTGGTGGCCGCCTGCGGCCACCGGTTCGCCGCGAAGTCGTCGGTACCGGTGATCGAGCTCGCCGACGAGGCGTTCGTCCATTACGACCCGGATAACGGGCTGTCGAGCTGGTTCGACGAATTCGCGGCACAGAACCAGCTGAGCACGATGCCGGTGCTGCGCACCAGAAGCCCCCGGACTGCGGCCCAACTCGCTGCTTCAGGGGTGGGGGTAGCGATCGTGCCGATCTCCGCCCTGATGACCCGGTCGGCGCGGATCGTTCGCCACCTGGATCCCGAGGTGCGCCGCGACGTGACCGTGCAGATCGGCAATGCCGCCGACTCGCTGGCGCAGCGGTTCGTCGCCGATCTACGCCGCCGTGGCCTTCCTTGCGCGGTGGCCGCCGATCACAGCCGCGACATCAGTGCCTGATGAAGCAATCGCCGGTCAGCCGGCCGCCTGGCTTCGCCGGTAGTGGCGACGAACCTTCAGGCGGTTGCCGCAGACCTTCATGGAGCACCAGCGAGCGGAGTTGCCGTGACTGTGATCGAGAAGGAACAGCCGGCAATCGGGATTGGCGCACGGTCGGAGGCGACCGGGCATCCGTTCCTGCAGGTGGCCCCAGGTGAGCAGCGCACGCGTGGCGAGCCGCCGGTCGTCGTCCACGTCGAGCCCCCAGCTCACCCCGTCGCCCGTGAGATCGGGGCGAAGCCGGACGCCGCGAAGCGACGGCGCGAGCACCGCCACCGGCTCCTGTCCCTTCACCACAGCCTGCAGCCGGTCGCGAACCCGGCGCAGGTGGCCGATCTCCGCCCGTGAACCGCTGCCACCCCTGGCGAGAGCCCAGTGCTGCGCCTCGTCGTCGACGGCAAGCAGGTCTCGGATTTCGTTGCCGACCACCGGTGTGCTGTTCAGCAGGTCGAGCAGTAACTGCTCGTCGCCCGAGTTCATCGGATGAACCACACGGTGATCCTAACCATATGGAGTCGCCTGACAAGTTATGGACCGGCATGTTTGCCGACATTCGCCTGACCAGCCAAATGATGATGGGTAGTTATTCATGTCTGACGTGCATCACCGCACCACCACCGTGAACGGCCACCGGATCTTCTACCGCGAAGCCGGTCCCGCCGGCGCGCCTGTGATCCTGCTCCTGCACGGCTTTCCCACCAGCTCGCGGATGTTCCGCCGCCTGGTACCTGCGCTCGCCGACCGTTACCACGTCGTCGCGCCCGATCACCTCGGCTTCGGACTCTCGGCAACGCCCGGAACCGACGAGTTCACCTACACCTTCGACGCGCTGACCGATATCACCCAGAATCTGCTCGACCAGCTCGGCATCGATCAGTTTGCGATGTACGTGCAGGACTACGGCGCGCCCATCGGTTGGCGGCTCGCGCTGCGCCGGCCCACTGCCGTCACGGCCATCATCAGCCAGAACGGCAACGCCTACGACGCGGGCTTCGTCCCGGATTTCTGGGCGGCAGTGTGGGCCTACGCCGAGGCTCCCGGCCCCGCGACCGAGCCGGCCGTTCGTGGCGCGCTCTCCCTCGACGCCATCCGCTGGCAGTACCTCACCGGCGTTCCGGAGCCCGACCTCGTCGACCCGGATACCTGGCTGCTCGACCACACCGGCCTCGCGCGACCCGGGAACGACCAGATCCAGCTGGCCCTGTTCCGGGACTACGCCACGAACCCGCCCCTCTACCCCGCCGTCCAGGAGTACTTCCGCACCAGCCAGGTTCCCCTGCTCGCGATCTGGGGCGAAGGCGACGAGATCTTCGGGCCGGACGGGGCGAAGGCCTTCGCCACGGATCTCCCCGATGCCGAGATCCACCTCATCGAGGGCGGCCACTTCCTGCTGGAGAGCGCGTTCGACACGGCATGCAGGTACATCCGCGGGTTCCTCGGCCGCACCACGGCCGTGCCCACGTCCTGACAGCTCCGGCACCTTCGAAGGGACCCGCAGCAGCACGGCCGGACCGCCGGAGAAAAGAACCGTTCTCGTCGTGGGACGCGGCGGCGGCCTTGCCCGAGCCGTCGCCGCGCGTGACGCCGAGCGTCCGCAACCCGACAAGGTCACGGTTCTCCTCGACAGCACAGTGCTCGAACGTGGACGACGCCCTCGCCCGGCGGAGCGATCCTAGAGCTTGCGCGAGTAGTCGATGGCCACCGACGGGACCGCCATCAGCACGCCGGCGATGGCGAACATGATGAAGACCCCGACGAAGCTACCGGTCACCTGGACGATCACCCCGACCAGGATCGGGGCGAGGATCCCGGCCACGTTGCCCGAGAAGTTCATCGCCCCGGAGAGCCGGCCGACGTGCTGTGCCGAGGCGAGCCGCGCGGGCACGGACCAGTACAGGCCACCCCAGCGGAGGAAGAAGTTCGCCAGGCTGATCAGCAGGATCGCCGCCGCGGGTGTCGACACCGTGTTGACGAGGATGATCGCGACGGCGACCCCGAGGCCGGCGAGGCCGAGCAGGGTACGGAGCACGAGGTTGGCGGAGGCACCGGCGCGGATCCACCGGTCCGCCACCTGGCCGGCGATCAGCTCGCCGACGAAGCCTGCGCCGAAGATGACGAACGTCCAGAGACCGGTGATGCCGAACGAGACGTGCTGCACCTCGCTCACGTACGACGGCGCCCAGGTCAGCAGGCCGTAGACCACCGCGTCGTAGCCGAAGAATGCGATGAGCAGCAGCCAGGCACTACGGAACCGGAAGTACCGCAGGGCCGACCCCCGCGCTTCCGGCTCCGGGCCATCCTCGGCCTCGCCCTTCGCGAGATAGTCCGCCTCCTCGCGCGTGATCATGGGGTGGGTGGCCGGGTTGTCCCGCATGAAGAGCCAGGCGGCTATGCCGATCAGCACCGTGATCAGGCCGACGCCGGCGAACGCCAGCCGCCACGTCCCCAGCCAGACGATCAGACCGGTCACCAGCAGCCCGCCGAACGCCGTTCCCAGCGGGCCGCCGCCGTCGACGAGCGTGCTCCCGCGGGCGTGCTCGCTCTTACGCAGCCAGCGCATCAGCGACGCGTTGGCGCCGTTCTGCACCGGGCCCTCGAAGACACCGAGAAGCATTCGCATGCCGATCAGCGAGGCCACGCCGTTCGCGAGGCCGGTCAGTCCCTCGATGACGCCCCAACCGAGCAGGCTTCCGGTCACGACCTTCCGCGGCTTGAGCTTGTCGACCAGCCAGCCGCCGGGTAGCTGCATCAGGGCGTAGGTCCAGCCGAACGAGCTGAGGATGACCCCGGTGACGGCCGCGTCGATGTGCAGGTCCTTGCTGATCAACGGCATCGCGATCGACAACGAGGCGCGGTCGATGTAGTTGATGATCATGACGAGGACGAAGAACCCGAACATCCACCAGCGGAGGCCGGAAACGCGGATACCCGAATCCTGGGTACGGACTCCACTTCGAGTGCCCATGTGCACTTGTGAGAACCACCAGTTCTATCGCGTGATCGTCAGAGACGGAGGGATCCACCAGCCCGTGCGACCGCGGTTCCGGGCGCAGCTTCGGTGGTGGTGGCGCGCGTGAGGTCGAGTTCGACACCGAGATCGCGGATGCCGTCGGCGGCCGCTGCCTGCAGCCTGTCGTCGGTGATGATGCGGTCGAATCGGCGTAGCGGTACGACGTCGTACATGCCGAAGGTCCCGAACTTCGTGCTCGTCGCCAGGAGCACCGCCTCGGAGGCACCGTCCAGAGCCGCGAGCTTGACCTCGACCTTGGCTTCGGACGGGGTGGTGACTCCTCGACTCAGGTCCCAGGAACTGGTGCTGATGAACGCGAGGTCGGTGTTCAACTGCCGCAGCGTTTGGGCCGCCAGCCGTCCGACCGTGGATCGATTCGTGTGGTCGAGACGACCGCCGACGTGGATCACGTCGACATTCGTGGATCCGGTCAGGTCGTCGACGATGACGCAGTCGTTCGTGATCACCGTCATTCCGCTGCGTTCGCGGACGGCCGGGGTCAGCGCGCCGGTGGTCGTGCCCGCATCGAGGTAGATCGTCATGTCGTCGTGCAGCAGACTTCCCGCCCACTGCGCGATGGCGACCTTCTCGGCGCGCTCGGTGCCGGCCTTCGTGGCGAACGTCGGTTCCTCGCGCATGGAGCTCGCGTGGCGCACGCCGCCGGGCACGGAGTAGGCCCGACCCTCCCGCTCGAGCACGACGATGTCGCGGCGCACGGTCATGTGGGAGACACCGAGAAGCTCGGTGAGCTGAGCGACGCTGAGGACGGTGTCCCTGCGCAACAACCGCATGAGCTTCTCGCGGCGCTGGTCGGGAATGAGATTCGTGTCCTTCTCGATCACTGCCCGGATTCTTTCTCCGCCTGGGCCGCGGCATCGAGACCGGGGGCGCCACCGAGCTCTCGGCGCAGGACGCTGAGCCGCCGATAGGCGGCGTCCCGGTAGGCGAGCAGCGCCGGAACGTCCTCGCTGGGGATGTCGAGGAACCCGCGGCCGCTCTTGATCCCGAGGTTGCCCTCCTCGACCGTCTTGCGCAGCCGCTCCGGCGCAGCCAGCCGCTCGCCGTACTCGGCGGCCAGGCTCTCGTAGGAGGCGGCGTAGACGTCAAGCCCGGCCATGTCCCCGATCGCGAAGGGACCGAAGAGCGCGAGCCGGAACCCGAAGGCATTGCTCACAACGGTGTCGATCTGTGACGGGGTGGCCAATCCCTCGTCCACCATCCGCACGGCTTCCTTGTACAGCGCGAACTGGAGCCGGTTCGCGACGAAGCCGGGGCTGTCGGCGATCCGGGCCGGGACTTTGCCCGCCTCGGTGACCATCGCCTCGACGCGGGCGATCGCGTCCTCGGAAGTCTGTGGGGTCGCGATGAGCTCGATGGCGGGAACGAACGGCGCCGGGTTCATCCAGTGCACGCCGAGGAAGCGTTCGGGACGTTCGACGGACTCGGCGAGCTCACCGATCGGGATGGCCGACGTGTTCGTGCCGATCACGGTGTCAGCACGGGCGGCCCGGGAGATCCGGCGCAGCGCGTCGGCCTTGACCTGGCGATCCTCGAAGACGGCCTCCGTGACGTAGTCGACGTCTGCCACGGCGGACTCGATGCTCCCGGCGGCGCGCAGCCGCTGTTCGAGGATCTCCACCGACCCCGGGTCGAACAGGTCGGTCTTCACGAAGCGCCGGGCCTCGTCGAGGAGCCGGACACGTGCAGCCTCCGCCTTGGCCGCATCGACGTCGCTCAGCACGACGTCCCGTCCGGACAGGGCGAGCACCTGAGCGATTCCGCCGCCCATGTATCCCGATCCGACGACTGCGACGGTGCGGATGTCGGCGCCGGACTCACTGGCTACGGGGTCGCTCGACATTCGGTCCACTCCTTCGGGGCTTCATGGGGCG
>DASSDE010000606.1:0-3602 GCA_035697365.1 Kribbella sp.
CACGCGAGTGCTGGGACGACCAGCACCCACGGGGTGAACCACCGGTTGTAACGCATCACTGAGCAAGCAGCTGGTCGGCCTTGGCCACCGCGGCGTCGAGGGCTGCCTTGGACGAGATCTTGCCGGAGATCGCGAGCGAGATCTGCTGCCCGATGAAGTCGTTGGTCGCGCCACTGATCACCGGCGGCTGCAGGTTCTTCGCCTTCGCCAGCGACTGGAAGGCCAGCACCTTCGCGTCACTCTCCGGCGTACCGTCGGACTTCGAGAAGTACGGGTCGGATGCCGAGGCCTTGGTGGACGGGAAGATGTTCACGATCTTCGCGAACGCGGCCTGGTTCTCGGCGTTCGTCACGAACCGCGCGAGCGCGATCGCCGCCGCCTGGTTCTTGGTCTTCGCCGAGACCGACAGCCCCTGCACGTACAGCGGCGGTGTGTCCAGCGCCGGCGACGGGACGACCTTGCCCTTCAGCGACGGGTTGTCCTTGACGAAGTCCTGGATCGCGTTGCCGCCACCGGTGGTCCAGGCGACCTTGCCCTGGGTGAACAGCTTCGAGTTGCCGAGGTACTCGTTGGTCAGGATGTCGCGCGGCATGTACCCGGCCTTGTAGGCGTCGCGGTACTTGTCCAGCAGCGCCGCGGCCTCGGGGGTGTTGAAGGTGAACTTCTTGCCGTCGTCGGAGAGGATCTTGATCCCGGCGTTGGTGAAGTCGCCGATGCCCGGCAGCCGGCTCATCAGGTACTCCTTGCCGCCGGTCTTGTCATGCATCACCTTCGCGGCCGCGAGCAGCTCGTCGAAGGTCTTCGGCGGGTTCTTCACGTCCAGGCCGGCCGCGGCGAACTTGGTCGCGTTCCAGTAGTCGATGTCGGTGTTCAGGTACCACGGGTAGCCGAACGTGCCGTTCAGCCCCTGGTACTGGTACGCCTGCACGCCACCCTCGACGTACTCGTCCTTGATCTTCGGGTCCGCGGCGGCGACGTCGAGCAGCATGTTCTGCTTGGCCAGCGAGAGCGCGAAGTCCGGCGGCAGGTTCGTCACGTCCGGCAGCGAGCCGGCCGACGCCTGGCTGAGCACCTTCTTGTCGTAACCGTCGCCGGGCTGGTCGAGCCAGGTGACATGCGTACCGGGGTACTTCGCCTCGAACGCCTTGATCACGCCTTCGACGTACGACGTGAACTTGGGCTTCAGCGCCCAGGTCTGGAAGCTGACCTCGCCGGTCACCTTGGCGTTCGCGTCCACGGTCGGCTTCGCGTCGCTGCTGCCGGAATCCTCGGAACCGAGGCCGCAGCCGGCGAGGGTGAGGGCGGCGGCGGCAAGAACTGCCACGATCGCCGGACGGCGTCTACGCATGGGATCTCCTGGATTTGATAAACCGGTATAGCTCCCGAACTATCCACATCGTAGAATCCGCTGTCAAGGGTGAAGGGAGGTGGCTCGTGGCCAGACCGACGATCGCGGACATCGCGACCAGGGCCGGGGTGTCCAAGGGCGCGGTGTCGTTCGCGCTGAACGGACGGCCGGGCGTCAGCGACGCGACCCGGGAGCGGATCCTGAAGATCGCCGAGCAGATGAGCTGGCGGCCGCACAGTGCGGCACGGGCGCTCGGCGCGTCCCGGGTGGACTCGGTCGGCATGGTGATCGCCCGGCCGGCCCGGACGCTCGGCGTCGAGCCGTTCTTCGCGCACCTGTTGTCGGGCGTCCAGTCGGGCCTCTCGGCGGAGTCGATCTCGCTGCAGTTGCTGATCGTCGAGGACACCGCGGCCGAGATCGAGGTGTACCGGCGGTGGACCTCTGAGCACCGCGTGGACGGCGTGATCCTGGTCGACCTCACCGTCAAGGATCCGCGGGTCGACGAGCTCAAGGCGCTCGAACTGCCGGCCGTGGTGATCGGCGGCCGCGGCGGCAAGGGCGCGCTCGCCTCGGTCTGGGCCGACGACCGGGACGCCATGCTGGCCATCGTCGAGTACCTGGCCGCCCTCGGCCACCGCCGGATCGCCCATGTCGCCGGGACGCCGAACTTCCAGCACACCCAGCGCCGGATCCGCGCCGTCCGCGACGCGGCACCACGGCTCGGGCTGCTCGACGCCCCCTCGCTGGTCACGGACTTCAGCGACGCGGAGGGCGCGGCCATCACCCGCAAGCTGCTCTCCCAGTCGAATCGCCCGACCGCGATCGTCTACGACAGCGACGTGATGGCGGTCGCGGGCCTGGGCGTCGCGATGGAGATGGGCGTCGCGGTCCCCGCGGACCTGTCGATCGTGGCGTTCGACGACTCGATCCTCACGCAGCTCATGCATCCGGCGCTGACCGCGCTGTCGCGGGACACGTTCGACTTCGGGCGGCAGGCCGCGGAGGTGCTGCTCGAGACGATCGCCGACCCGGGGACGGTGATCAACCGGCGGACCGCCGACCCGGTCCTGACGGTCCGCGAATCGACCGCGCCGCCGGCCTGACGCCGCGTGGAAGTTGCGTTGGTGTTGCTCTGGTGGCCTAAACCGATTTAGCATCCTCGGCATGGCTTTGCAGACCGGCACGCCCCGGTTCGGTGCGAACTACGTTCCCTCGGCGGGATGGTTCTACAGCTGGCTCGACTACGAGCCGGCCGCGGTCCGGCGGGATTTCGCCGACCTGGCCGGGATGGGCCTGGACCACGTACGGGTGTTCGGTGTCTGGCCGTGGATCCAGCCGAACCGGGCGATCCTGCGCGAGCGCGCGATCGCGGACCTGCTGGACACGATCGACGCCGCCGCCGAGCACGGCCTGACGGTCGCGGTCGATCTGCTGCAGGGACACCTGTCCAGCTTCGACTTCCTGCCGTCGTGGGTGCTGACCTGGCACCGAGCCAGCCTCTTCGAGGACCCGACGGTCCGCGACGGCCTCACGACGTACGTCGACACCGTGGCGCGCGCGGTCGCGACCAAGCCGAACGTCTTCGCGATCACGCTCGGGAACGAGGTCAACAACCTCTGGCCGGACAGCCAGACCACGCCCGAGGCGTCGACCGCGTGGGCGCAGGACCTGCTGACCACGCTGAAGAAGGCCGCGCCCGACATCCTGGCCCTGCACTCGATCTTCGACGACGCCTGGTACCAGGCGGACCACCCGTTCCACCCCGTTGACGCCGTCGACCTGGGTGACCTGACGACTGTCCACTCGTGGGTTTTCAACGGGGTCTCACGAGTGGACGGTCCTCTCGGCCCGGCGACGCTCACACACGCCGACTACTTGATCGAGCTCGCGAAGGCGACCTCCCTGGACCCGGCGCGACCCGTCTGGCTGCAGGAGATCGGCGTCCCCGGGCCGGACATCCCCGTCGACCTGCAGGCGGAGTTCACCCGCCGTACGGTCGGCACCGTACTGACGAACCCGGCCCTGTACGGCGTGACGTGGTGGTCATCGCACGACATCGACCGCCGGCTGCTCGACTTCCCGGACCGGGAGTACGACCTCGGCCTGTTCACGGTCGACCACCAGCGCAAACCGGCCGCCCAAGCACTCGCCGACCTGATCGCCGACGTCCGCGCCAACGGCGTACCGCACCAGCCGCCGACCGCCACCCTGACCGCACCGATCAACCTCCGCACCACCCCGAACCGCCGCCGGG
>DASSDE010000607.1:0-9850 GCA_035697365.1 Kribbella sp.
CGTCGAGGAGCTCGGCGCGGACGCGTACCTGTACGGCACCGCGGAGACCACCGACGGTGAGACCCAGCAGATCGTGGCTCGCATCGATGCCCGCATGACGGTCGAGAAGGGTTCGACCATTCGCCTCGCGGCGGTGCCGGAGAAGCTGCACCTGTTCTCCACCTCGACCGACGAGCGGCTCACCGCCTGATCCTCGGCAGCTGTACCTCTACCGGCCCCTGGTGGTTCCGCCACCGGGGGCCGGTGGCATGTTCAGCCGGTCGGCGGGATCCATGTTGGTCTGTTTGAGCAGGTAGTGCGGGCGCTTCTTGGTCTCGTAGTAGATCCGCCCGATGTACTCGCCGATCACGCCGAGCATCACCATCTGCAGCCCGCCGAGCCCGGTGATCGCGGCGATCAGCGTGACGTACCCGGGCATGTCGACCCCGTGCACCAGCGCGGCCACGAGCACCCAGACGGCGTACGCCGCGGCGATCCCGGTGAGCAGCAGGCCGATGTAGATCGCCGCCCGCAGTGGCTTGTTGTTGAACGACAGCAGCCCGTCCAGCCCGTACTCGAGCAGGCGACGAAACGTCCAGCGGCTCTTCCGGTCCGGGGCCGCCTTTACGTTGTCTTACTCGAACAGGAGCGACTCGAAGCCGATCCAGGCGAACAGCCCCTTCGAGAACCGGTTGTACTCGTTCAGCTCGAGCAGGCCGTCGACCGCCCGCCGGGACAACAGCCGGAAGTCGCCGACCCCGTCCATCAGCTCGACGTCGGCCCACTTGTTGATCAGCCAGTAGTACGCCCGCGCGAACAGCGTCCGGGTCGCCGGGTCGCCGGTCCGGTTCCGGCGGGCGATCACCTGGTCGAAGCCGCGCTCGTACTCCGCGAGCATCCGCCCGATCAGCTCCGGCGGGTGCTGCAGGTCGGCGTCCATGATCACCACGGCGTCGCCGGTCGCGTACCGCAGGCCGGCCAGCATCGCGGCCTCCTTGCCGAAGTTCCGGCTGAAGGACAGATAACGGACCGATTCGTCGGTGGCCGCCAACCCAACGAGCGCGTCGAGCGTCCCATCAGCACTACCGTCGTCGACGTACACGATCTCGTACGGCCGACCGGTGCCGGCCAGTTCCAGGCTGAGCGCCTGATGGAACCGGGAGATCACCTCGACCTCGTTGTAACACGGCACCACCAGACTCAACCGCATCGTCGTCCCCATCCGCCCCATGTGGCCATCATGATGCGATTGTTGTCCAGACCAGTATGAACCGCTAGTTTTGGCGGCCGTACGACCGGAACGAAGGGGCGGCCAATGGTTTCCGAGGACATGGGCGAAGGACAGCCCGGGCGGGGACGCTCGGCGCTGCTGCCTGCCGGCGTCGCCGCTGTCGTGGTGGCGGCGGTGTTCGTCGCCTCCGGAATCATCCGCGGTACCTTTCCCTTCGGTTCGATGTCCCGCAGTACCAATGATCTTGGCACCCAGTACATCCCGTTCTTCGCCCACCTGTGGGACGTCCTGCACGGCCAGGCCCAGGGTGACCTGCTGTTCAACTGGCAGAGCGCGTTCGGCGTCGGTTTCCTGGCCGACCTCGGTGTCGATCTCGGCAGCCCACTGTCCCTGCTGGTAGCCCTCTTCCCCCGCGACCAGATCGACCTGGCCGTCTTCGTCATCACCATTCTCAAGCTCAGCCTCGCGGCCGCCGCAATGACGGCCGTACTACTCAAGATGCGTCCAGGACCCCGTTGGGTTGCAGCAATTTTGGGAGTTTCCTACGGCGTCTGCGGTTGGGCCATCGACGACGGAGCCTACGTCCCGATGTGGCTGGACGGTCTGATCGCCCTGCCGATGTTCTTCCTGGTCGCGGAATGGTCACTGCGCCGGACCAACCGGGTGCTGAGCGTACTGGTGGTCGCCGTCTTCTGGCTGTCCAATTTCTACACCGCCTACATGGCAACGTTCGCGGGTGGGATCTATCTGCTCGCCCGGCTGCTGAGCAGCGATCTGACCTGGTCGCTGCGGCTGCGGTCGGTGGTGCGGCACGGGGTCTCGTTCGCGCTCGGGATGGCCCTGGCCGCGCCCATCCTGCTACCGATCTACCTCGCGAACCGCGCCGCAACGCCGTCCCCGTCAGGGATCTTCCGGCCCTCGCCGATCGACATTTTCCTGTCCCGGCTGCTGCCGATGTCCGAGGGCGTCGGCCGGACCGCGAGCCTGTACGTCGGTACGGTCGCGCTGCTGCTCGCGCTGACGCTGCCGTTCAACAAGTTCGTTCCATGGCGGCCGAAGGTGATCTGGGTGATCACGGTCGTCGGTGTGACGCTGTCGTTCCGCTGGGCGCCGACCCAGGAGTTCTGGCACGCGTTCGACACCCCGAACGGCAGTCAGTACCGCGAGGCGTTCGTGTTCTGCGGGCTGCTCGTGGTGGCCGCGTGGGTGTCGGTCGCGCACAAGCTGCCGGGACCGGTCGCGCTGCTCGGCGGCGGTGCGTTGCTGGCGTTGATCGCCGTACTGTCCGACGGCAGCTCCCTGCTGAAACGGCACTGGATGAGCGTGCTGATCGCGGTCGGAGCGGCGACTCTGGTTGCGTTCGGCACCATTTGGCTGTTGCGCCGGATCCCGCGGATGCGGCGGTTGCGCCTGCCGGTCGCGGCCGCGTTCGCCGCACTGCTGGCGGTGGTGGCCGCGGAGACGACGTGGACCGCGGTGATCACCGACGAGTACCGGGCCAAGATCCTCAGCACGTCGAGCCTGCCGTGGGACGAGCAGCAGACCGAGCGGTACGACGCGCTCCGCCAGGCCGGCGACTGGCCGACGTACCGGACCGAACCGGGGACCTGGATCACCCCGAACGACCCGATCCTGCTCGGCGGGCAGGGCGCGGGCCTGTACAGCAGTCTGTTGCCGTACTCGGTGAACCAGATGATGACCTCGCTCGGCTTCGGCTGGTCCGGGTACGGACGCGCGGCACGCTCGCTCGACAACCCGGTGACCGACGCGAT
Source organism: Kribbella sp. (assembly GCA_035697365.1). Taxonomy (GTDB): domain Bacteria; phylum Actinomycetota; class Actinomycetes; order Propionibacteriales; family Kribbellaceae; genus Kribbella. The sequence continues at coordinate 2,983 of DASSDE010000607.1, forward strand.
CTTCTCGGTCGGCGCGCGGATGAGCCTGGTCGACGGTGCGCCGGAGATCAGCAAGGCCACGGTTCCGCCGCTCGTCACCGTACGGCACCGGCTGACGGCGGCGGCCCCGGTCGAGACCGCTGCGCCGAATCCGTACGTCGCGCAGGAGCGGCTGCTCGGTTCCACGGTTTACCAAGTCCCGAAGTACAAGGGCACCCGGTTCGCAAGCGGGGACATCAAGCTGGTCGCGCGCTGCGCGCCGACCAGTGTTGCGTACCTGTACCTGCCTCGGGTCGGCGGCCGCGCCCGGCTGGCCGACGGCGAGTGGCGCGAGCTCAGCTCGTCGCGCCGGCCAGGGATCACCACCAGCAGCGCGATGGTCGAGCTCGGGACCGTACCCGCGTCCGGGGTCGTCGTCGCCGAGGTGAACTTCGGCGCTGCCCCGCAGGGGATCCCGCCGCGGAACGCGATCGGCTGCCTGAGCCCGGTGGCGCTGGAGAAGGCCGTGCAGAGGCTGCGCACGAGCGGGGCGACGCAGGTGCGGGCGGGCGGTCACTCGATCCACGCGACACTGCCCGCGGGCAGCGAGGGCTGGGCCATCGTCAGCGCGCCGAAGATCGACGGCTGGACCTGCACGGGCGGCGGAAAAGCGCAGGTCCCGAGCGACTTCGGCGGTTTGATGGCCGTCCGGCTGACCGGTACGGCGGACCACGTCGACTGCACGTTCGTCCCGCCCGGGCTGCGCAAGGGCTTGGCGCTCGGGGCGGCAGTCGCCGTACTCACGCTCGCCATCGCCGGAATCGGCGCCGTCCGCCGGCGCCGCATCGCCGACTGACCCACCGCCGTGTGGTGATCACCCGCGCCGTGCTGCGCGGGTGCTGACGCATACCCCGGGCCGGTATCTCCGGCGGCTTGCTTTCGATACCCAGAGGGGGTACCTTCGTGGGTGTGCAGATACCCCCAAGGGGTAGTTGAGGCGAGCAGAGGACCGTGAGATGACCGGCGACAACGTGCATGGGTACACCGCCCAGAAGGACAGCCATCTGAAAAGGCTGCGGCGGATCGAGGGACAGGTTCGCGGTCTGCAGCGGATGGTCGAGGAGGACCAGTACTGCATCGACATCCTGACTCAGGTGTCGGCGGCCACGAAGGCGCTGCAGTCGTTCTCGCTGGAGCTGCTCGACGAGCACCTCTCGCACTGCGTGGTCGAGGCCGCCCAGAAGGGTGGGCCCGAGGCCGAGGAGAAGGTCCGCGAGGCCTCCGACGCGATCGCCCGCCTCGTCCGCAGCTGAATCAGTCCAGCCAATTCGAGCAAGGAGCATTGCTATGAGCACCACCACGACGTACTCCGTGTCGGGCATGACCTGTGGACACTGCACTGCAGCTGTTACCGAGGAGCTCAGCAAGCTTGCCGGTGTTCAGGAGGTCCAGATCGACCTGGTCGCGGGCGGGACGTCCGCGGTCCGGGTGACCAGTGAATCCGCGCTCGACGACGCCGCCGTACGCGAGGCCGTCGACGAGGCGGGCTACGAACTGGCAGCGTCGTGAACCGGGCCGCCGCGCTCCGGCTCGGCGCGTTCGCCGGTGCGCTGGCGCTCGCCTTCGGGGCGGCGTTCGGTATCGGCTCCGCGATCGACCCGATCGCGGCGGCCGACGACGGCACCTCTGGGGCACCGGCCCACGGAGAGGAGATGGGTGGGATGGAGCAGACCTCCGGACACGGCGGGCACGACAGCGGCGGGCAGTTGCCCGGGCTGGCCGTGTCCGACGCCGGGTACACGTTCGCGCCGGCGAAGACGTTCTTCACCTCGGCAAACAAGGACGAGCTGCGCTTCACGATCCAGGGACCCGACGGCAAGCCGGTCACGAAGTACACCAAGACTCATGAGAAGGATCTGCACCTGATCGTGGTGCGCCGGGACCTGTCCGGGTTCCACCACGTGCACCCGACGATGGCGGCGGACGGGACGTGGAGCATCCCGTTCACGTTCACCGCCGGCGGCACCTGGCGGCTGTACGCAGACTTCCAGCCGGCCGGCCACGACAGCACGATCACCCTCGGCACGGACGTCAACGTCACCGGGCTGTACGTCCCGGTCCCGGTCGCCGAACCGGCGAGCGTGTCCAGCTTCCACGGATACGACGTGACGCTGGCCGGCACGCCGGTCGCGGGCAAGGAGTCCGAGCTGACGTTCAAGATCGCCCGCGACGGCAAACCCGTCACGGACCTGCAGCCGTACCTGGGCGCCTTCGGGCACCTGGTCTCGCTGCGCGGCGGCGACCTCGCCTACCTGCACAACCACCCGGCGGAGCACGCTGAGCCGGGGGCGAAGGGCGGGCCGTCGATCACCTTCGCGACAACCTTCCCGACCGCGGGGACGTACAGCCTGTTCCTGGACTTCCAGCACGCGGGCGCCGTCCACACCGCCGAGTTCACCGTCCGCGTGGGCTCCGACGCAACCGCGATCGTTCCGCCGGCCACCGTACCGAGTCATGAAGAGGAGGCACACACCCATGAGTCAGAACCAGTCCGTTGAGCTGATCATCGGAGGCATGACGTGCGCCTCCTGCGCAGCGCGCGTGGAGAAGAAGCTGAACCGGATGGACGGGGTTACCGCGACCGTCAACTACGCCACCGAGAAGGCCAAGGTGACGTACCCGGACGGCATCTCCACCGACGACCTGGTCGCGACGGTCGAGCAGACCGGCTACACCGCGGCCCTGCCGACGCCGGCTGTCGAGACCTCCGTCGAGGAGCCGGACGAGCTGAAACCCCTGCGGGAGCGGCTGATCGCGAGTATCGCGCTCGCGGTTCCGGTGATCGCGTTCGGGATGATCCCGGCGCTGCAGTTCGACTCGTGGCAATGGGCGTCGCTGACGCTGGCGTTCCCGGTGGTGACGTGGGCGGCGTGGCCGTTCCACAAGGCCGCCTGGACGAACCTGCGGCACGGCGCCGCCACGATGGACACGCTGATCTCACTCGGTGTGGTGAGCGCGTTCCTGTGGTCGCTGTACGCATTGTTCCTCGGCTCGGCCGGTGCGCCGGGCATGAAGATGCCGTTCACGTTGATCCCGTCCCGGGGCGGCGGCGCGGAGGAGATCTACCTGGAGGTCGCCGCCGGCGTCACCACGTTCATCCTCGCCGGCCGGTACTTCGAGGCCCGTGCCAAGCGCCGTTCGGGAGCCGCATTGCGGGCGTTGCTGGAGCTCGGTGCGAAGGACGTCGCCGTACTGCGCAACGGCTCCGAGACCCGGATCCCGGCCGATCAGCTCGTTGTAGGTGACGAGTTCGTCGTCCGGCCCGGCGAGAAGATCGCCACGGATGGCGTCATCGTCACCGGCAGCAGTGCGGTCGACGCGTCGATGCTGACCGGCGAATCCGTACCGGTGGAGGTCGGTGCGGGGGACGCGGTCGTTGGCGCGACCGTCAATGCCGGCGGCCGGCTGGTTGTGAAGGCTACGCGGGTCGGCGCGGACACCCAGCTGGCGCAGATGGCGCGGTTGGTCGAGGACGCCCAGAACGGGAAGGCCGCCGTCCAGCGGCTGGCCGACCAGGTGTCCGGGATCTTCGTACCGATCGTGATCGGCCTTGCGCTGGCGACGCTCGGCTTCTGGCTGGGCAACGGTTCGCCGGTTGAGGTCGCGTTCACGGCCGCTGTCGCCGTACTGATCATCGCCTGCCCGTGTGCGTTGGGCCTGGCCACGCCGACCGCGTTGATGGTCGGTACGGGGCGGGGCGCACAACTCGGCATCCTGATCAAGGGGCCGGAGGTTCTCGAGTCCACACGTCGCGTCGACACCGTCGTACTGGACAAGACCGGCACTGTCACCACGGGCCGGATGGAGCTGGTCGACGTACTGCTCGCTCCTGGTCAGGATCGGGCCGAGGTGCTGCGACTCGCGGGCGCGCTCGAGCACTCGAGCGAGCACCCGATCGCTGCCGCGGTGGCGCGGGCGGCTGCCCTTGAAGGGAAGTTGCCCGAGGTCGAGGACTTCGGAAACGTGGAAGGCCTTGGTGTGCAGGGGATTGTCGACGGCCACGCCGTGCTCGTCGGGCGGACGCGGCTACTGGAGGAGTGGAGTCAGCACCTGCCTGCGGACCTCGCGCACGCAAAGTCCCACGCCGAGGCTGAGGGCAGCACGGCGGTTGCGGTCGGCTGGGACGGCGAGGCACGAGCAGTGCTCGTCATCGCGGACACCGTGAAGCCGACGTCGGTGGAGGCGATCGCACAGCTGAAGTCGCTGGGGCTCCGGCCGGTGCTGTTGACCGGAGACAACGAAGCCGTCGCGACGAAGGTCGGGAACGAGGTCGGCATCGACGAAGTGATCGCCGAAGTACTGCCGGCCGGCAAGGTCGACGCGGTGAAGAAGCTGCAGGACGAAGGCCGCGTGGTCGCGATGGTCGGCGACGGCGTCAACGATGCGGCCGCCCTCGCCCAGGCCGACCTCGGTCTGAGCATGGGCACCGGCACCGACGTGGCGATCGAGGCCAGCGACCTGACCCTGGTCCGCGGCGACCTCCGCGCGGCAGCCGACGCGATCCGCCTGTCCCGCAGCACCCTCCGCACCATCAAGGGCAACCTGTTCTGGGCCTTCGCCTACAACGTAGCTGCCCTCCCCCTGGCCGCCGCCGGCCTCCTCAACCCCATGCTCGCCGGCGCCGCCATGGCCTTCAGCTCAGTCTTCGTAGTGTCGAACAGCCTCCGCCTACGCCACTTCAAACCCCTCACCTGACCCACGCGGTCGCGTCGCTCGGAAGCCTGCCGTCCTCGAGCGGGATGCTGGAAAGCAGCATCTCCTCGTGGGGCGGTAGGGCTACTGGGGTGGGGGTTAGGTTGGTGGTGCAGGTGAGGGTTTTGCGGGTGAAGGTCAGGACGTTGGGTGGGGCGTCCAGCCAGGTGAGGGTTCCGTCGCCGAGTAAGGTGCGGCGGAGATTCAGGGCGGTGCGGTAGAGGGTCAGCATCGAGTTCTGGTCGTTGTGCTGGGACTCGGCGGTGAGGTTCTTCCAGTCTCTTGGTTGGGGTAGCCAGGGGGTGCCGTTGCCGAAGCCGAAGGGGGGTTCGTTGCCGGACCAGGGTAGGGGGACCCGGCAACCATCTCGGCCGCGGTCGGTGCCGCCGGAGCGGGTGAAGATCGGGTCCTGGAGCACGTTGTCGGGCAGGTCTTCGACCTCGGGGAGGCCGAGCTCCTCGCCTTGATAGACGTACAGGCCGCCGGGCAGGGCCATGACCAGGAGGGCGGCGGCGCGGGCGCGGCGTTCGCCGAGGACCAGGTCGGTCGGCATGCCGTGCTTGCGGTCCTGGTGCGAGAACGAGGTGTCCGGCCGGCCGTACTTGGTGACCGGCCGGGTCACGTCGTGGTTCGAGAGGACCCAGGTCGGCGGGGCGCCGATCGGCCCGTGCGTGGCGAGGGTGAGATCGATCGAGGCCCGCAGCTCGGACGCGTCCCAGGCGCGGGACAGGAAGTCGAAGTTGAACGCGGTCTGCAGCTCGTCCGGGCGCAGGTAGAGCGCGAACCGTTCCTGGTCCGGCATCCACATCTCGCCGACGAAGAAGCGTTCGTCGTACGTGTCGGAGATCCGCCGCCAGCCCCGGTAAACCTCGTGCACCTCGTCGTGGTCGGTGTACGACTCTTCGACGCTGTCCAGGTCCTTGAACAGTACGGCGGCGCTGTCGATCCGGATGCCGTCGACGCCGCGATCCAGCCAGAACCTGAGGATGTCGTGGAACTCCTCGACGACTTCCGGGTTGCGCCAGTTGAAGTCCGGCTGCTCCGGGGCGAACAGGTGCAGGTACCACTCGCCGTCCGCGACCTGGGTCCAGGCCGGACCGTTGAAGATCGACTGCCAGTCGTTGGGCGGGCCATCATTGCGGCCGGGGCGGAACAGGAACCGTTCGCGTTCGGGCGATCCCGGGGCGGCTGCCAATGCCTGCTGGAACCAGTCCTGCTGGTCGGAGCCGTGGTTCGGCACGATGTCGATGATGGTACGGATGTTCAGCGCATGCGCCTCGGCGATGTAGGCCTCCGCCTCGGCAAGCGTTCCGAACGCCGGGTCGATCGCGCGGTAGTCCGCGACGTCGTACCCGCCGTCGGCCATCGGCGACGGGTACCACGGGTTGAGCCAGATCGCGTCGATCCCGAGCTCGGCAAGGTACGGCAGCTTCGCGCGCAGGCCGGACAGATCACCGATCCCGTCATCGTTGCCGTCGGCAAAACTTCGCAGGTAGACCTGGTAGATCGCGGCTCCCCGCCACCATTCGTCGGCCATGAACTCTCCTTAACCTTTAAGACTTCCGGCAGTGAGGCCGGCCATGATGCCTCTCTGGAAGATGAAGAACACGAGGATCGTGGGCAGGCTGGCGATCACGAGTGCGGCGATCAGGACGTTCTGCGGCATCTGGGCCGAGAGCGACGCGATGCCGACGCTGATCGACATCTTCTCGGTCTCCGGCAGCACCAGCAGCGGCCAGACGAAGTCCTTCCAGACCGTCACCACCGACAGGATCGAAACCACCCCGATGATCGGCCGCGACACCGGCAGCACGATCGACCACAGGATCCGCAACGGCGAGGCCCCGTCGATCTCGGCCGCCTCGAGCAGTTCGCGCGGGATCGAGTCGAAGAAGCGCTTGAGCAGGAACACGAAGAACCCGTTCGCTGCCGCCGGCAACCAAATCGCCCACGGCGTGTTCAGCAGGTCGGCGTGCAGCACCGGCAGATCCTTCGCCACCAGGTACGTCGGCAGCAGCAACACCATCGGCGGGATCATCAACGTCGCCAGCATCGCCCCGAGGACGAGCTTGCCCAGCACCGGACGCAGCTTCGACAGCGCGTACGCAGCACTGACGTCGACCGCGAGCGTGAACAGCCACGCGCCGCCGGCGTACAG
>DASSDE010000608.1:0-14399 GCA_035697365.1 Kribbella sp.
TGGTGGCGAACGGTGTCACCCTGGAGACCGAAGCCCTGATCGCCCAGTGGTACAAGACGTTCGGCGGCGACCTGGTCCGTCTCGACGTCCAACGAGCCTCCGCCATCGGCACCATGACCGGCTGGCGCCCCGCCATGCCCGTCACCATCTGGAGCGTGACCAGATGACCGTACTGATGCCGCGACTCCGTCGCGGCGGGTCATGGGGCTGTATCTCCCGGCCTTCCCTCGTCGCTCCAGTCGCTGCGCTCCCTCCGCTCCTCAGTCCAGGCCGGGAGGCCCCATGACCGTGCACTTCATCGGCGCCGGGCCGGGTGCTGCCGACCTGATCACCGTCCGCGGACGGGATCTGATCGCGGCCTCGCCGGTCTGCCTGTACGCCGGCGCGCTGGTTCCTGTCGAACTCCTCGACCACTGCCCACCCGGCGCCCGCAAGATCGACACGGCGAACCTGACCCTCGACGAGATCATCGCCGAACTCCGCACCGCCCACGCCGCCGGCCACGACGTCGCCCGCCTGCACTCTGGCGACCCGTCCGTGTTCAGCGCGATGGCCGAACAGCTGCGCCGCCTCGACACCCTCCAGATCCCGTACGACGTCACGCCCGGAGTCCCCGCGTACGCAGCAGCCGCTGCCACTCTGAACCGCGAACTCACCGTCCCCGAGGTGGGCCAGACCGTCATCCTCACCCGCATCGGCGGCAGCGCCAGCGCAATGCCCGCGGGCGAGGACCTCACCACTCTCGGCGCCTCCCGGGCCACGATCGTGCTGCACCTCGCCGTCCAGCAGATCGACCGCGTGGTCGCCGAACTCGTCCCGAACTACGGCGCCGACTGCCCGGTCGCGATCGTCGCGCGGGCGTCCCGCGACGACGAGGTGGTCCTCCGCGGCACGCTCGGCGACATCGCGGCCCAGGTACGGGACGCGGGCATCCGCCGTACCGCCGTGATCATCGCCGGAAAGGTGCTCTCGGCAACGGCCTTCCGCGACAGTCATCTGTACTCGGCCGACCGTACCCGATGAGGATCCTGCTGCTCGGCGGCACCGGGGAGGCTCGCGAGCTCGCCCAGCGGCTGGTCGCCGAGGACGTACAGGTCATCTCCTCCCTGGCCGGCCGCACCACCACCGCCCAGCAGCCCGACGGTGAGGTCCGCGTCGGCGGCTTCGGCGGCGCGGAGGGTCTCACCAGTTGGCTCCGTACGAACCCGGTCGACGCGGTCGTGGACGCCACCCACCCTTTCGCGCACCGCATCACCACCAACGCGGCCGCCGCTGCACCACCCTTGGGCATACCGTTGCTCGTTCTTCGCCGGCCGGGCTGGAGTCCGGAGCCTGGCGACGATTGGCACTGGTCGGACACCGCGTCCGAAGCGGCCGATCTCCTGCCAGGGCTGGGATCACGCGCGTTCCTCACGATCGGCCGCCAGGGGCTCGACGCCTTCGCCACCACCGGCGTTTGGACGCTTGCCCGGTGCATCGAGCCGCCCGTACCTGTCCCGACCTGGTGCACCCTGCTCCTCGCCCGAGGCCCGTTCACTCCGGCGGACGAACTCGCGCTGATGCGCCACCATCGCATCGACGTACTCGTCACCAAAGACAGCGGCGGCCCCGCCACCGCGGCCAAACTCACCGCCGCCCGCGAGTTGTCGATGCCGGTGATCGTCATCCGCCGCCCAGCACTTCCGGCCGGTGTGCAGACGGTTGAGTCCGTCGACGCGGCCGCCTACTGGGTGATGCGGGTCAGCCACTCGGCGAGTACCTGACGCTCGCCAGGGGTCAGCGCGTCGAGGTCCGGCAGATAGGCGCGGAGTGCGTTGGCCGCGGTGGTCGCACCGTTTCCAGTGACCGTCGTCGGCCTGGCTCTGCCGGCATCGGCGGACTGCGTCGGCGTGGCGATGGTGGTCACGACGGCGTCGAACATGGCGTCGGGCAGGCGAGGATTGCGCCGGTCCGGCGCGAGGCCGAGCAGGGTGAGTACGGCGCCTGAACCGGCCGCTTGGACCAGATCGACCGCGAGGTCCTCGTCGACGCGCAGACGGCCGGCGGCGGCGATGTTGCGGATCCGGGTTCGCAGGATCGCGACCCCGGCCTCGGCTGCTGCGGGGCGGTTGCCTTGCTGGGTGCCGGCGTACATCAGCAGGAACAGTTCCGGGTTCGCCAGGCCGAAGCCGATGTGGAGGTCCCAGCCCGCGCGTAGGTCCGCGATCGGATCGGCCGCACTGTCGAGCGGCGGTTTGTCGGCCAGGTACGTCGCGAAGCCGTACTCGAGGACCGCGGCGAGCAGCCCGTCCTTGTCGCCGAACAGCCGGTAGATCGTCGGCGCCTGCGTGCCCGCGGCTGCCGCGACGGCCCGCGTCGACACCGCGTCACGGCCCTTGGCAGCGAGCAGCCCGGCCGCGACCTCGACGATCTGTGCCCGCATCCGCGCGCGAGCGTCCTCGCCCTGACCGCCTGCTTCTCCGTGCTCCACGACGGCAACGGTAGCGGTTGGCTCATTCTGTTTCCAGTGCTAGCTTGATAATGTTTCCATCGATAACAAGGAGGGGTGTTCATGATCATCGTCACCGGAGCGACCGGGCGGCTAGGACGTGCCGTGGTGGAGGGCCTGGCCGAGCGAGTCCCGGCCGACCAGTTGGGCGTCAGCGTCCGCAAGCCGGACCAGGCGGCCGATCTCGCCGCCCGGGGGATCCGGGTACGGCGCGGCGACTTCGAGGCCCCGGGCTCGTTGGCGGCCGCGTTCGAGGGCGCCACACAGGTGCTGATCGTGTCCGGTCCGGCGGACCCGGCGCCGCATCAAGTCGCGATCGACGCGGCGAAGGCAGCCGGCGCGGAGCGGATCCTCTACACGAGCCACCAGGCCGCGAGCCCCGACTCGCAGTTCCTCGCCACCCGCGGCCACGCGGCGACCGAACAGGACCTGGCGGACTCCGGCGTGCCGTTCACGGTGCTGCGCAACGGCTTCTATGCGAGTACGCCGGCGTTTTTGCTGCGGCCCGCCCTGGAGACAGGGGAGCTCGTGCTGCCCGAGGACGGCCCGTTCTCCTGGACCGCCCACCAGGACCTGGCCGAGGCCGCGGTCGTCGCGCTGACCGAACCGGGCCGTCTGGACGGCATCACGCCGGCGCTGACCGGGCCCGAGGCACTCGACTACGCGGAGGTCGCCGCGATCGCCTCCAAGCTTCTCGGCCGCACGATCACCCGCGTCACCGTGCCGGACGAGGAATGGAAGCAGGCAGCGCTCGATCGCGGGATGCCGGAGTTCGTCGTCGACCTGACGCTCGGGATCTTCGCGGCCGCGCGGCGTGCCGAGTTCGCCGTCGTCGACCCCGCGCTGCCGAAGATCCTGGGGCGCCCCGCGACCCCGATCGGCGAGGTTCTCGCCCGCGAGCTCACCACCTGACGGCGGGCAGGCGCGGGCTCGATAGATTGACGCCATGGGGATTCAGATCGCGCCGAGCATCCTGTCCGCCGACTTCGCCCGGCTGGCCGACGAGGCGGTCGCCGTGTCGAACGCGGACTGGCTGCACGTCGACGTGATGGACAACCATTTCGTACCGAATCTGACGCTCGGGATGCCCGTGGTGGAGTCGCTCGCGAAGGCGACCGACAAGCCCCTCGACTGCCATCTGATGATCGAGGACCCGGACCGCTGGGCGCCCGGGTATGTCGAGGCCGGCGCGTCCAGTGTCACGTTCCACATCGAGGCCTGCAGGGCGCCGGTCCGGACCGCCCGGGAGATCCGCGCGAAGGGCGCGCGGGCCGCGATGGCGCTCCGCCCGGCAACGCAGATCGAGCCGTACGAGGACCTGCTCGGCGAGCTCGACATGATCCTGATCATGACCGTCGAGCCCGGGTTCGGCGGGCAGAAGTTCCTCGACCTGTGCCTGCCGAAGATCCGGCGCACCCGGGAACTGCTCGACAAGCACGGCCTGGACCTCTGGATCGAGATCGACGGCGGCGTCTCGACCGAGACGATCGAGCGCTGCGCCGACGCGGGCGCGGACGTGTTCGTGGCGGGCTCGGCCGTCTACGCGGCCGACGACCCGAACGCGATGGTCTAACAGCTAAGCGGTCTCGACGAGCAGTCCTCCGGCCGTTAACTCGTCCGGGTTACCCTCGGCGGGGCCATCGGCAACTTACGATGAGCAGCGTGACCGAGCACAAACCCGTGGATACGTGGCTGACCGACATGGACGGCGTCCTCGTACATGAGGAGCGCGCGATCCCCGGCGCCAGCGACTTCATTGCGGCGCTACAGGCGTCCGGCAAGAAGTTCCTGGTCCTCACGAACAACTCGATCTTCACGCCGCGCGATCTCCGGGCCCGGCTGCTGGCCGCGGGCATCGACATCCCGGAGACGTCGATCTGGACCAGCGCGCTGGCCACCGCCCAGTTCCTCGAGGACCAGCGCCCGGACGGGACGGCGTACGTGATCGGCGAGGCGGGGCTGACCACCGCGCTGCACGAGATCGGGTACGTACTGACCGAGCGCAACCCCGACTACGTCGTCCTCGGCGAGACCCGGACGTACTCCTTCGAGGCGATCACGAAGGCCATCCGCCTGATCGCCGAGGGCGCTCGGTTCATTGCGACCAATCCGGACCCGACCGGCCCGTCGCAGGAGGGGCCGCTGCCGGCGACCGGCTCGGTGGCTGCCCTGATCACGCGCGCGACCGGCGTCGCACCGTACTTCGTCGGCAAGCCGAACCCGCTGATGATGCGCAGCGCCCTGAACCGGATCGAGGGGCATTCCGAGACGACCGTGATGATCGGCGACCGGATGGACACCGACATCATCAGCGGTCTCGAGGCCGGTCTGCGCAGCGTGCTCGTCCTGTCCGGGTCGACCGGCGAGCACGAGGTCGAACGGTTCCCGTACCGCCCGACCCGCGTCGTCACCTCCATTGCCGACGTCGTACCGCTGGTGAGCGCACTGTCCTAGCAGGTCAAGGTGCGGAACCCGTAGCCCTGAGCCTTGAGCGCCTTCAGGATCGCGGGCAGTGCCGCAACCGTTTCGGTGCGGTTCCCACCGCCGTCGTGCATCAGGATCACCGAACCGCTGTGCACGTTCTTCAGCACGTGCTGCACGATCGCGGCCGTCCCGGGCTTGGTCCAGTCCCGAGAGTCGACCGTCCACACCACCAGGTCCTTGCCCATCGCCTTAGCCCGTTGCCGTACGGTCGCGCTCACACCGCCGTACGGCGGTCGCAGGCAAGCCGGCGTACTGCCGGTCGCGGTCCGGATCGCCTGGTCCGTCGACGCGACCTCCTGCTGGAACTTCGCGGGCGTGAGTTTGCGCAGGTCGGAGTGGTCCCAGGTGTGGTTCTGCACACTGTGACCCGCAGCGTGGATCCGCTTGCTGAGCTCGGGGTGCTTGCGGACGTTCTCGCCGACCTCGAAGAAGGTCGCCTTCGCGTCGAAGCGGGCCAGCACGTCGAGCACCTTCGGGGTGTACTCGAGGTCAGGACCGTCGTCGAAGGTCAGGACGACGTACTTTTTCGGCAGCGGCGTCTTGCTGGGCACAGGGGCAGCCGGAGCCGCCACGGCAGGCGTGGGCGCGACCGGCTGCGGCGGTGACTTCGCGGCCGCGACCACGACCGTACCGATCACCACACTCACCAGCATCATCATCGCCAGGCCGACGGCCCTGTTCCCCGTACGCGTCAAGCGGACAGCCATGTTCCCCCCAGGGCGGTGGGTGGTTCACTTCCTCACAGGCTCACGCTAAAGCACTTGCGACAGGAATTGACGTAACCTCGGCGACTCGGCGCTGCCGAAGATCTTTTCCGGTACGCCGGATTCGACCACGACCCCCTGATCCATGAACGCGACCTGGTCCGCGACCGAGCGCGCGAAGCCCATCTCGTGGGTGACCACAACCATCGTCATGCCGGCGCCGGCCAGGTCCGCCATCAGCGCGAGGACGCCCTTGACCAGCTCGGGATCGAGCGCGGACGTGGCCTCGTCGAACAGCATCACCTCGGGCTTCATCGCCAGCGCCCGCGCGATCGCGACCCGCTGCTGCTGGCCGCCGGAGAGGTTCCCGGGACGGGCGTTCGCCTTGTGGGCAAGGCCGACCAGCTCGAGCTGCTCGCGCGCCGCCGTCCGGGCCGCCTCGGTGCCGAGCTTCTTGATCTTGCGCAGCGGCAGCGTGATGTTGTCGAGCACGCTCTTGTGCGGGAACAGGTTGAAGTGCTGGAACACCATTCCGATCCGCCGGCGCAGAACGTCCGGATCGCTGCGCAGTACGGACTCGCCGCCGAGCAGCACCTCGCCGGCATCGGGTTCGAGTAGCCGGTTGATCGCACGCAGCAACGTCGACTTCCCGGATCCCGACGGGCCGATCACGCACGCCGTGTTCCCGGCCGGTACGGCGAGGTCCACGCCACGCAGCACCAGGTTCTTGCCGAAGGCCAGTTCGACGCCGCTGACCTCCAGGCTCGCGGCCTCAAGCTGCTGCATGCTCGACCTCCTCCACCGGACGCCCCTCGCGCAGATGCTTGTCGAAGTGGTTCACCAGGTGCGTCAACGGCACCGTCATCACCAGATAGAAGATGCCCGCGAGCAGTAACGGCGAGAGGTTGCCGTTGGTCGCGGCCGCATCCTGCCCGATCCGGAACAGCTCGCGCTGACTCGCCAGCAGGCCGAGGAAGTACACCAGGCTGGAGTCCTTCACGAGCGCGATGAACTGGTTCACGAGCGCCGGCAGCACCCGCCGTACCCCTTGCGGGATGACGACCAGCCGCATGCCGCTGGTGTAGGTGAACCCGAGCGCGCGGGCCGCCTCGAGCTGGCCGGTCTCCACGCTCTGGATCCCGGACCGGAAGATCTCTCCGATGTACGCCGACGCGATCAGCGACAGGGCGAGGATGCCGAGCGGGTACGGGTTCGGCCCCCACCAGTGCCGGGTGATCGGTGACAGACCCTGGCCGATCAGCAAGATGGTGAGGATCGCCGGCAGCCCGCGGAAGATGTCGGTGTAGAGCTTCGCCGGCCAGCGCAGCCACGGCTTCGCGGACAGGGCGAGGACCGCCACGACCATGCCGAGCACAGTGCCCAGCACGACCGAGGCGGCCGCCAGGATCAGGGTGTTGACCAGTCCGACCTTCAGCATCTCCGGCAGGACCGCCTTCATCGACTCCCAGTCGAGGAAGGTGTCACTCAGGGTGGACCAGATGTCCATCAGGCTTTGGGAGCCGTGAACTTGACCGCTCCGCTGCCCGGCTTGAAGGTCGCCGGTACGGCGCGACCCGGGTAGTACTGCTCGACGAGCTTGGTCCAGGTGCCGTCCGCGATGACCTCGTCGAGCGCCTTGTTGACCGCCTCGCGAAGCTTGTCGTTGCTCTTCGCCACTGCGAACGCCATGGGTGCGTCGCTGAGCTCCTTGGCGGCCAGGATCACCGTGCCGCCACCCTGCTCCTTGGCCATCTTCTCGCCGATCTCGGCAGGCGAGACCCAGGCGTCGGCCGTACCGGCCTTGAGCTGGCCGAGCGCGGCGTTGTAGTTCGGGACGCGCACCGGGTTCAGGTTCTTGCCGGTGGCGTAGTCGTCCTGGACGGTGCCCTGGACCACGACGACGCGCTTGCCGGACAGCTGGTCGAAGGACGTGATGCCGGAGTCCTTGGTGGTGTTCAGCCCCAGGTAGCCGAAGTCGTACCCGTTGCTGAACGCAACAGTCTTCTTGCGGGCCTCGGTGACCGTGATCGACGAGCTGCCGAGGTCGTACTGGCCGCCGTTGACCTGCGAGAGCAGCGCCGAGAAGTCGGTGCCGACGAACTCCGGCTTCAGGTTCAGCTTCGCCGCGACCGCGGTGATCAGGTCGTTGTCGAACCCGGTGAACTTGCCGTCCTTGACGTACACGTTCGGTGGCGCGTCGGTCAGCGTGCCGATCCTGAGGGTCCCGGACTTGATCAGGCCCAGGTCCGGGCCGGACGCCGCATTCTTGTCATCGCTGCCGCAGGCAACCATTGCCGCCGCCAAGGTGATAGCCCCGACCACTGCGACAACTCGCCGAAACGCACGCACCACTGTCTCCTCACACCGTCAACGAACGCAGGACGATCGGCCCTGCCTTCGCAACCCAACAGCACGGGACAGGCCCGGCATTCCAGGCCGACAAGGCGTGAGACAGCGGCAATAGTGGAGTCGGTTTGTGTTATATCAGGCAGGGTCAGCCGTGATGCTGGTCATAGTGGGCGAGGGCGTCGGCGGTGCGGCCGGTGCCGTAGGCAAGCAGTAGCTCGGCGACGGCCGGCGACTCCTCGGCCGCAGCGGCGGCTGCCCGCTGGATTTCGTCGGCGGAGGCGACCGCACGGAACAGATCCTGCAGTTCGCGGACGACGGCACGCGCCGAAAGGTCCGGCGGCGGTGTGGGCCAGGCTGCCGGCGGCGCCTCGACGGGCAGCCCGCCTGGTGCAGTGAACGGCGCCTGAGCCCCTCCGGGCGCTCCTCCTCGCGGTGCGCCGTGGGCTCCTCCCTGCGCCACGCTCCCCGGCGTCGGTGCCCCGGCTCCTGTCCGTGCCCCGGACCCCGCCGTCGCCCCGGACCCCGTCTGTTGTCCGGCGGGCCCGTCGGACAGTCGCCGGAGAAGGCCGGTGGTCGGGTTGGTGTAGGCGCCGGTCGCGGATCGGATCGTCTGCAGCTCGTACGCCACCCGGTCCGGGCCGATCGCATCGGTGAGGGCATGGTCCGCGAGCTCGGTGACAGCGCGCAGGCGGGACACCACCGCGGGATTGCCGATCTTCACCCGCTGGGCGCTGACCAGCTGTGACATCATCGGCGCGGACAGCCCGATCACCTGGGCGAGCCCACCCTGCGTGAGGCCGAGGGCGGCGGTGACCCGGCGCACCACCTCGCCCAGCGGCTCACCGTACAGCTCGACCTGCTGCTGCAGGTTCTGCTTGGGCTGTTCCATCCGCGCACTCCCATCGGTCCGTCGGTGGCGACTGCAAAGATCTTCGCACCTGCGAACGAACTTTTCCAGTCGAAGTACGGCTTGACATTTGCGATCGCAAACTGCCACTGTTTGCGGCAGCGAATCTCACCGGAGGAAACGATGACGACCCACCAGCGGTACCGCCGCCCCGCAGTGCTGGCGCTGCTTGCCATCACGCTGGCCGCGGTGCTCGGCGGCCTGACAGCACCGGCCGCGCTCGCCGACCCTGATCCGAGCGGCGGCAAACTCGTCCTTGTGCTCGACTCGTCCGGCTCGATGGCGGAGCCGGCCGGCGACGGGCACACCAAGATCGTCGCCGCCCGGACGGCCCTGTCCAGCGCGCTGACCAAGCTCCCCGCGACCGCCCAGGTCGGCCTCCGGGTGTACGGCGCGACCGTCTTCAAGCGCACCCAGCCGGGCGCCTGCACCGACACGCAACTGACCGTCCCGATCGGTACCGGCAACCGCCCGCAACTCGCGGCGGCCATCGCCAAGTACAAGCCGTACGGCGAGACTCCGATCGGATACTCGCTGCAGCAGGCGGCGAAGGACCTGGGCCCGTCCGGCCAGCGCACGATTGTGCTCGTCTCCGACGGCGAGGCGACCTGCGCGCCGGAGCCGTGCGCTGTCGCCCGGTCGATCGCCAAGCAGGGCATCGACCTGAAGATCGACGTCGTCGGATTCCGGGTCGGCGGGAAGGCCCGCAGCCAGTTGCAGTGCGTTGCCCGTGAGGGTCGCGGCGACTACTACGACGCCGACTCGACGCTCGACCTCGAGGCCGGTCTGGATCGCCTGTCCACCCGAGCATTCCGGCCGTTCCGCATCTCCGGTACGCCGGTGCAGGGCGGCCCGCAGCAGGAGGGCGCACCGGCGCTCGCCCCAGGCCACTACACCGACACCTTCGGCAACGACGAGACCGCGAAGTACTACCTGATCAAGCGCACGATGGCGAAGTCGACGCTGCGGGCCGGCATCGTCTTCCGGCGGCCGGCCGGCGGCAGCCTCGTACTCAAGGCCGAGGTCAAGCTGAACACGCTCGGTGGCGACAGTTGCGGGTGGAGCTATCCGCTGGCCTTCGAGGGCGATCAGGGCGTCGCGACCGGTGCCGCGTCGAGCTGGACCGGCGACTACCCGAAGGACTGCACGGACGGCGACCAACTGGTGCTGACCGTCTCCGCCGGTGACGCCTACCGCGAAATGAAGGGCCTTCCGTACGAGCTGCGGATCGACGAGGAGCCGCCGGTGGCGTCGACAGCCAACCTGCCCACGGAGGCCACCGACCCGACGTGGACCCCGATGGCCGGGTCCGCACCGCGTGGAATCGTCCCCGGCTCCAGCTTCGCCGACGCGCCGTACGTCACGGCCGGCAGCCACAAGACGACCCTGATGCCGGGTGAGGTCCAGCTCTACAAGGTGAAGGCCGACTGGGGTCAGCGGCTGCAGGCCCAGGTGACCATGCCGAAGCTCGGCGCCGCGGCATCGAAGGCGTTCGGCACGCTGCGGTACCTCGACATGGGGCTGATCTCGCCGACCGGCGAGGACGCGCTGGCGATCTTCGCGAAGAACGTCCCGACCGGCGCCGGCCGTCGGGGAGTTCTGACGCCGCGGGGCGGCGTGAAGGGGGCCGCAACCGAGGAGATCCGCTACCTCAACCGCAAGGGCCCGAACCCCAAGGACCGTGGGACGTCGACTGCCGGCGACTACTACATCGCGGTGTCGCTGAGCCGCCACGACGACGACCGAGCGTTCGCGGTGCCGATGACGCTGACGATCGGTCTGGTCGGTGCCGCGGGGACCGGCAAGCCTGAGTACGTCGATGGTGCGACGCCGATCGACGGTGCGACGGCCGCTCCGACGAGCACTCCGGCCACCGACTCACCATCGGCGAACCCGACCGCGACGCAGTCGACCGGCTCCGGCGACAAGACCGAGGCCGGTGCACCGATCGAGAACCGGTCCGACTCGAGCGACATCAACGATCCGCCGATTGCTCTGATCGCGGGCCTGAGCGGTGGAGGTCTCGTGCTCCTTCTCGTCGGCCTGTTCCTACTGATCCGCTTGCGCCGCAAACCCAGCCCCCCGCCCTTCCACCGCTGACGCTTCGTGGCGGGCGGCGCCCCGGGGGAGGCGGTAGGTTCTGGGCGGTGGAGGCGTTTGCTGGGCGGTATCGGCTGATCGACCTGATCGGGACCGGCGGGATGGGCTCGGTCTGGCGGGCCTGGGACCTGCGGCGATCGAAATACGTCGCCGCGAAGGTCCTCGGGCAGCACGATGCGGCGACGCTGCTCCGGTTCGTGCGAGAGCAGTCACTGCGGATCCAGCATCCGCACGTGGTGGCTCCGCACGGCTGGGCCGCGGACGACGACAAGGTCGTGTTCGCGATGGATCTGGTCCGCGGTGGTTCGGTCGCGACGCTCCTCGGTGATCACGGCCCGCTGCCGGCCTCGTACGTCGCCGTACTGCTCGATCAGCTGCTGCACGGTCTGTCCGCGGTGCACGCGGCCCAGGTCGTGCACCGGGATGTGAAACCAGCGAACCTGCTGCTCGACGTCACCGGCACCGGTCGCCCGTACCTGCGGCTGTCGGACTTCGGCGTCGCCGGCCTGCTCGACGAGCCACGGATGACGCGGCACAGCACCATCCTCGGGACACCGGGCTACCTGGCTCCTGAGCAGTTGGCCGGCGCCGATCCAGATCCCCGCCAAGACCTGTACGCCGTCGGAGTGGTCGCCGCAGAGCTCCTGACCGGCGAACGCCCCACCCCCGACAGCCAACCAGCCAACCCCGGCGGACCACTGGCCGAGTTCATCGCGCACCTAACCGCACCCGACCCCTCGAACCGCCCCAACTCAGCCACCACCGCCGGCCGCCTCCTAGCCACCACCAACACCCTCCCACCCGCAGCCGCCACCGCACCCGAACTCAACGGCCTCGAACCGTGGGTCAACACCCCCGATGTACCAGAAGTCTTCGACCAACTCCCACCCCTCCCACCCAACTGGACCCCCACCGGACCACGGCCGACCCCACCACCAGTCGGGGCGGTCGGTGACGGAGCCGGCGTGGCCAGCCAGCAGGTGATGCCCCCGGTTAAGCAGCACGTGCTCCCCGCAGTTGCTGAGCAGGCGGGACCGGCTGGCCAGGAAGTTCCACGAGCGGCTGCGCCGGGCACTCTTCAACCGGGCGGGCAGGACGTGCCCGGTGGTGCGGCTGTTCCTGCGCAGGCCGGTCGTCGCCCGCAGACCGACGGCGCCCCGGGCGGCGGGCGGAACCGCGTCGGCGGGTCGAGTGCGGCTGGTGGGGTGGGTCCGGCGCGTGGTGCAGGTCAGGCTGGTCGCTCGGGTCAGGGCGGCGACTCGGGGAGGGTGAGGCGGGGGTTGTGGGTAGGAGTTGTTGTTTGTTTTGTGGGGGCGGTTGGGTTGTTGGGGAGTGCTGCCTGGTTCTTGTTCCGCTGAGTGGCAAATGGCCGGACGGCGTGGTTGCAGGGTGGAAGACTGTTGACGGTGGATCCGCCTGACCGCGAACTCGAGGAGCCTTCGCCTGGGAGCGCCGTGCCGAGCAGGATCCGGCTGCTGATCGGCGCGCTGGCGATCACGACGACGGTCGGGTACGGCGTCCTGACCTACGCCTTCAGTGCGCTGCTCGGCCCGATGAGCGCCGAGCTGGGCATCTCCACGACCACCGCGGTCGGCGCGTCGACCACCGCCGTACTCGTCAGTGGTCTGGTGTCGATCCCCGTCGGACGCTGGCTCGACGCGCACGGCGGTCGGGCGCTGATGACGGCCGGCTCGGTCCTCGCGGCAATCGCCGTACTCGGCTGGTCGCAGGTCCACAACACCGTCCAGCTGTACGCCGTCTTCATCGCGATCGGGATCGCGTCGGCGATGGTGCTCTACCCGCCCGCATTCGCGGTCGTGGTGGCAGTCACCGCACCGGAGCGGCGGACCAACTCGATCCTCACCATCACCTTGGTCGGCGGGCTCGCCAGCTCGATCTTCATCCCACTCACCGGATACCTCGCCCACGCGCACGGTTGGCGTACCGCACTGGTCATCCTGGCGGGTGCCGTGGCCGTCATCACGGTCCCGCTGCACCTGATCGCCGTACGGCGCCGTCCGCCGCGGCCGACTGTTGGCGTACGGCACAGTACGTCGCCGGCAAGGGTGCTGAACGATCCCGGTTTCTGGCTGCTTGCAGGAGCGTTCGTAGTACACAGCGCGGCGCTGGCGGTGATCTCGGTGCACCTCGTCCTGTACTTGGTCAGCCTGGGGCATCCGCCGGCGCGGGCGGCAAGTCTGGCCGGGCTGCTCGGGTTGTTGTCGGTGACCGGCCGGCTGGTGACGAGTGTGTCGGCGCGGTGGTTGCCGATGGCGACGGTTACCGCGGTGATCCTGTTCGTGCAGGGGATCGCGATCGGACTGCTGCCCGTGCTGGGGCGTCAGGTGGCAGGGGCGGTCGGGTGCCTGGTGCTGTTCGGTCTCGGGTTCGGGGTGTCGTCGATCGCGACGCCGGCGATTCTGCTGGACCGGTACGGCGCGACCGGGTTCGGAACGATCGCCGGCATGCTCGGTACGCCGACCACGATCGCGAAGGCGGCCGGACCGCTGGCCGGTGCGGGTTTCGCCGAGGCGTTCGGCTACCGCCCGCTGATCATCGCGGTCGCAGTCGCCTGCGCGGTCGCCGCCACGGCCCTCGCCCTCACCCGCCGACTCCTGCCAACCACTCCCGAGCCCACTCCCGAGCCCACCCCCGGCCCGACCCGCAGCTAGTGCGTCGAGGACCAGGATGTGACCTGGGTCGTGGTGCGGGTTGTGGGGGAGGGCATACTTGAAGTACGAGTGAAACCCACTCGCGTGCTCCGGGGTCGGTGTAATTCCGAGCCGGCGGTAACAGTCCGCGACCCGGTCGCTGCGGTTCGGCGATCGGTTGACCTGGTGGAATTCCAGGACCGACGGTGAAAGTCCGGATGGGAGGCGCACGCGGTCGGCGGGTGTGCTCTGGCGCCCGGCGGCGCGGAGCGTGGGCTGTGAGGCCCGCGGGACGTGACGGCGGCAGGGTCCGGCGACGGACCAGGCGCCGGGATCGGCGAGATCCCGGTGGGCGACGGAGCAGACAGGCCGGCCGGAGGCCCCGGAGTGCGTCCGTGACGACGAGGGGCCCGAGTAGTGAACGACGTGTCGCCGATGGATGTCGCCTGGATGCGGCGTGCCATCGAGTTGGCCGCGCGTGGCACCGGCAGTACCCATCCCAATCCGGTCGTCGGCTGTGTGATCACCGGCCGCGACGGGCATCCGGTCGGCGAGGGCTTCCACGCTGTTGCCGGCGGCCCGCATGCCGAGGTCGAGGCGCTCCGGATGGCCGGCGCCCAGGCTCGTGGCGGTACGGCGTACGTCACGCTGGAGCCCTGTAACCACACCGGCCGGACCGGGCCGTGCGCCGATGCGCTGATCGCGGCCGGAGTCGC
>DASSDE010000609.1:0-5842 GCA_035697365.1 Kribbella sp.
GTCGCGGAGCGCGACCTCGGTGACGCGGACGATCTTCTCGACCGTCCGCGCGCCCCACGAACCGGCCTTGACGGTCGGGTCGTTGGCGACCAGCAACGCGGGACGGCCGTCGACGAGCGCGCGGCCGGTGACGACGCCGTCTGCGGGCAGGCCCGGGTTCAGCGCGTTCGCGAGCTGCGCGTCCTCGACGAAGCTGCCCTCGTCGACGAGCAGCGCGATCCGGTCCCGCACGTACAGCTTGTTCTGGCTGTCCAGCTTCGCCTTGGCCTTCTCGGGCGGTTCCAGCGTTGCTTCCCGAGCGACCTTGACCTCTGTCCAGTGATCGCCGGTCATCGGGCCCCCCGTCCTGGAGCGACCGGAGCGACGAGGGAAGGACGGGAGTTACAGCCCGATGACCCGCCGCGACGGAGTCGTGGCATCAATGCAGTCATAGGTGCATCATTCCACCGGGAGGCCGAGGCCGCGGGCGATCAGCATCCGCTGCACCTCCGACGTACCTTCGCCGATCTCGAGGATCTTGGCGTCGCGGTAGAAGCGGGTCACCGGGTACTCCTCCATGAAGCCGTACCCGCCGAAGACCTGGGTCGCGATCCGCGTCGCACTCACGGCAGCCTCAGTCGCGTACAGCTTGGCGACCGCGGCGGCCTGCTTGAAGTCGGCGATCGACGCTCCGGCGTCCTTGAGCGCGGCGGCTTTGTAGACGAGCATCTCGGCCGCGTCCGCCATCACCTTCAGGTCGGCGATCTGGAACGCGACCCCCTGCTTGCGTCCGATCGGCCCGCCGAACGTCTGCCGCTCACCGGCGTACTGCACCGACATCTCCAGACACGCGCGGATGCAGCCGAGCGCGACCGCCGCGATCGCAACGCGTCCGTCGTCGAGTGTCGCGAGGAACTGGCCGAAGCCCTTGCCGCGCCGGCCGAGCAGGTTCGCCTCCGGGACCCGGCAGCCGGTCAGCGACAGCGGGTGCGTGTCCGACGCGTGCCAGCCGAGCTTGTCGTACGCGGCCTCGACGACGAAGCCCGGCGTACCGCTCGGGACGATGATCGTGGAGATCTCCGGCTTGCCGTCCGCGCGCTCACCGGTGCGCGCGGTCACGGTCACGACCGACGTGATGCTCGAACCGGAGTTGGTGATGAACTGCTTGGACCCGTCGATCACCCACTCGCCATCTGCGAGCACCGCGCGCGTCTTGGTGGCGCCGGCGTCCGAGCCCGACTCCGGCTCGGTCAGCCCGAACCCGGCCAGCGTGCGGCCCGCAACCAGGTCGGGCAGCCAGGTGGCCTTCTGCTCGTCGGTGCCGAACGTCAGGATCGGGTTGATCCCGAGCCCGACCGCCGCCTCGAGCGTGATGCCCATCGACTGGTCGACGCGGGAGATCTCCTCGATCGCCACGCACAGGCTGGTGAAGTCGCCGCCCGCGCCGCCGTACTCCTCCGGCGCGGTCAGCCCGAACAGCCCGAGCCGGCCCATCTTCTGGACGACCTCGACCGGGAAGTAGTGCTTGCGGTCCCACTCGGCCGCGTGCGGGGCGATCTCGGCCTCCGCGAAGTCGCGGACGCTACGACGGAACTCCTGATGCTCCGCGGACAACTCGAACATGCGGCACCCCTTCGTGCTTGACGCTTACGTAAACGTAAAGCACGCTAGGCGGCATGCACAATAGCCAGGTGCCCGCCGAGACCTGGTCGATCGCCGAACTGGCATCCGAGTACGACGTGACGCTCCGGACGATCCGGTTCTACGAGGACCGCGGCCTGCTCACGCCCGAACGCCGCGGCACCACCCGCGTCTACCACCCCCGCGACCGGATCCGGCTGTCCCTCATCCTGCGCGGCAAACGCCTCGGCTTCTCCCTCGACGAGATCGCCAGAATCGTCGACATGTACGACGCCGAACCCGGCGAGGAAGGCCAACTCGTCTACCTCCTCAACCAGATCACCGCCCGCCGCACCGAACTCGAACAACGCCGCCAAGACATAGAACAAACCCTCCAAGACCTCACCGAAGTAGAAACCCGCTGCCAAGCCGACCTCAACAGGCTCCGCTCAGGTACGCACCAACAACCGACCGGAACGTAGGTCGACGGCGAAGTTCTCGGGCCGATCAGCTTCGTACCCGCGCAGAGTCCAGCGGCCGCCCACCGGCACTGCGCTCTGCACCAGGAGCCTGGACGGATGAGATCCCGTGCCGGCGTTGTACGCGACCAGCACCACCTCGCTCAGCGTCGAGACGGCGCCCGGCTCCACCTCGACCGGTTCCACCTCGATCGGTCCAGGACGCATCGACCGGGCCAGGCGGCGCACGGAGCCCGGCGCATACTCGTCATCCGCGATCTCGGTCAGCGCAGCGTGGAAGAACGGCGCGAGGTCGTCGCCGCCGGCAGCGATCCAGCTCTCGACCAGGTGACGAAACGCGGCCTCGCGCCGCCACCGCAGTGCGCCGGCCGCCACCACCGCGGCACCGGTACTTCCGAAGACCTGAGCGATCCGGTGGACCGGGATCTTGTCGGCACACACCGCACTGCGGACCATCCGGATCTGGACCATGGCTCGTCGCAGCAGCGTCGCGGCAAGCATCGCAGCACCGCCGATCGGACCCACATCCGGATCGGGCGGACGGACATCCGGCCTTTCAGGAATCAGCGCATCCGCTGCCCGCCCACCAGCGGACAGGTGCCACCACAGGTCGTCGATCCTTGCGGTCACCCCTTTGGCACGCAGTACCCCGCCGTCGCCGATCGCCGACTCTCCGCCCAACGTGATTCCAACGGAGTCTCCAAGGTCGAACCTGAGCTCGTCGATGCCGTCGAAACGCAGCTCCAGCTCCGCAGCCGGAGCCTCGACCTGACCGATCCCGAACCGCCGGCCGGCGGAGACCTGCAGACTGCCGACCAAACCCTCCGCCGAGCGCTCGACGACGAGACTCCGGACCTGCGCTGCGGCGAGGTCGTAGTCACCCGCGATCTCAGCCGCGACCGCCTGCGTCAAGGCAAGCTGAGGGGCGCGCACCCGCCCGCGATAGTCACGCTGGACGCCGCCCGGGTTGGACGTCGGGGGTAACGTCAGCGGATGCCCGGCGGCTGCTGCCTGATCGAGCACCCACGCGCGGCGCTCCGACCCGAAGTCGGCCATCCAGCGGATGCCTGACTCGGCCAGCTCGGTACGTCGCGGGCCCCGGGCAACCGCAGCGCCGAAGAACGGGCGGGTGTTGTTGTCCCAGACGTCGGAGATCCGGACGATGAGCGGCCGATCGAACGCGCGGGCGTCAGCGGAAGCCACTGCGATCAGCTCGAACGAACGATCGAGCAATGCCGCCCAGAGTTCCGGCGTCACCGCGTTCAGAGGGCTTCTTCGTAGGTTTTGAGGGTTTGGATGAAGAGGGCTCTTTGGTCGTTGGTGAGGGGGGCCAGGGCGGTGCGCCAGGCTCGGGCGCCGCGGGCTAGCCAGGCGTCGATGGCGGGGCGGTGGGAGGGGTCGAGGGTGATGATGGCGCGGCGGCGGTCGGTGGGGTCCTCGGTGCGTTCGAGGATGCCTTTGCGGGTGAGTTCGGTGACCATCAGGCTGACGGTGGCGGGGGTGACCTCCAGGCGTTCGGCGAGGTCGTTGACGCCGAGCGGGCCGTCGAACAGCAGGTAGGCGAACAGGCTGAGGTGCCGCGGCGCGAGGTTCAGGCCGGCGAGTTCCTCGGGCACCTTGAGCCGTTTGGTCCGCCCGACCATCCGCGGCATCAGCAACAGGAGCGTACGGATGCTGTCGTCGACACTTGACATACCTTTGTCCTCAAAACTACTTTGCTTGCAAAGCTAAATTGTCTCTCCGAGCCAAAAGGTTATGCGCATGCTCCTCCAGCTCACCACCACCGGCGCGCGTTCCGGCGTACCGCGGACCGTCACGGTCGCGTATGCCGAGGACAACGGCCGCCTCCTGGTCTTCGCCAGCAACGCCGGCCGCCCGCAGGCACCCGCCTGGCTGCACAACCTCCGCGCCAACCAGCACGTCACCGTCGAGGTCGACGGCTCCCGGTACGAAGCGGTGGCCGAGGAGGTCACCGGCGCCGAGCGGGATGCGGCGTTCGCGACGTACCAAGAGAACACCGACCGCGTGATCCAGGTCGTCGCGCTCACCCCCGCACGGATCGGCGCTGCGACCGCGCAGCTGAAGGAGATCCACAACGGCCTGCGCGAACAGCTGAACACCACCCTCGCCGCGGTCGACGCCTATCTCGCTGGGAACGGGCCAGCGCCTACCCAGCTCACGACGCTGCAGCAGCACTGCCTGTCGTTCTGCGGCTCGCTGCACGCGCACCACTCCCGCGAGGACGGTGTCTTCCCACGTCTCGCCGCCGACTTCCCCGAACTCAAGGCGGCCCTCGACCGCCTCACCCAGGAACACACGACCGTTGCCGCCCTCAACGAAAAGCTCATCGCGACCGTCGAACAGCTCGTCAAGAACCCGAGCCAGGCCGAGAGCCTGCGCACCGAGCTCAATCAGCTCGCAGCGACCCTCGAAGACCACTACGCGTACGAAGAAGCCCACCTGGGCCCAGCGCTGGACCCGGCCTAATCGCTCTTCCGCCGGCCGAAGATCCAGTACGCCGCCGGTGCCGCGCCGACCGAGTTGAACAGCGTGAGGAACAGCGCCCACAACGGCTTCGGCCCGCGAACCTGAGCCGCCGGCCGGCGCGCGAGATCGGCCAACGCGACAGCCTTCAGCACGCTCTCGACCACCGCCCCCGCCACGACCAGCTTCTGACTCCGCGGACTCAGCTCATCCCACCGCTTGCCACTCATCCCCCCACGATGCGCCCGCTCCGGCCGACAAGCAAGCACCGTTCTCGGCCAGTGCGGCGTCGTACCGACGGAGCGCGAGCGTCGCCAGGCGAGGGTCTGGCGCCAGTGGAGGTGTTACCCGATGCGGTCCCGCCTGGCGGTGGACGAGCGTGTTGAAGAAGCCGGGAGCCAGAAGGTACGTCGCCACTGCCAGCCGGCCGGGGGTGCGGGCCAGTACGGCAGGAAGGCGATCGCCGGCGCCCGAGATGTAGCCGACGTGGACCGGCCGATCGATGCGCTGGGCAAGGAGCTTCGCCGTTGTTTCGCAGTCGTCGAGTGCGCGCGGATCCGACGAGCCTGCCGCGGCGAGCACGACCTGGTCCACGCGCGACAGGTCGCCGAGCCGATCGGCCAGGATCTGGACCAGCAACGGATCCGGGCCGAGCGCGGCGGCCGCGTGGACCCGGCCCGGATAGCGCCGGGCCTCGGCCGCGACATCGACGTACACGTGATACCCCGAGCTCAGCAGCAGCGGTACGACGACGGCCTCCTCGGCGTCCACGCTGACGCGACGAACGAGCGAAGGCAACGCAGGCGTGAGCAGATCGACAAACCCCAGCGAGATCGGGAGCTCCGAACGCTGTCGCGCCATCTCCCGCACAAGCTCATGAACCACGCCGATGCCGCGCGGATCCGCCGTGCCGTGGGCGACCGCGATCAGGTCGGTCATGTCCGCACCCCCGCGGGCTCGACCGCGAGACGATAACCACGCCGTACGACAGTACGCACCAACTCGGGCCGCCCGACCGCCGTGCGCAAACGATTGACTGTCACCTCGACCGCATGCACGTCCTCCGCGCCAGGCAGTACGGCCAGCAACTCGGGCCGCGACACCACGTCCCCACCCGCCGCGACCAACGCCGCCAGCACCGCACGTGGACCCGGCCCCAGCGGCAGTACGACCCCGTCGAGTACCGCCGCACCGCCACGGATCACGAGTTGCCCGTACGTTGTCGCGATCGACCGCGCGTTCTCGTCGGTCAGCCGATCGGTGACGATCCGGATCAACGC
>DASSDE010000610.1:0-7183 GCA_035697365.1 Kribbella sp.
TCGTCGATCGTGTCGAAGATCAGGTGCTGCGCGGCGGCGTCGGCCGGGAAGGTGAACCGGAAGATCGCGCCGTGATCCGAGGGGGTGAGCTCCGCGCGGACGCCGTTCGCGAGCGCGACCGAGTACAAGTCCGGGCGGGCGATCTCGTCGTCGTGGCTGAAGGCGGTCGCGCGCTCGGCCGGATCTCCGAGCGGTTCGGCGGCGGCGACCGGCATGATCGTGAGCTGGTCGCGGTCCCCCATCCACGGGCTCGGCTGGTGCGAGAACGTCAGGCCCTGGAGTTCCGGACGGTTGTCGGCATTGTTGGCGCGGTGGTACTCGTACGGCCAGCGGTGCGTCGACGCGTTGGTGACCGGGGTGAGGAAGTTGAACCCGTTCGGCCAGGCGGTGATCGGGAGCGTGTTGCCGCGGGAGAAGTCGTGGCTGGCATTGGTCCCGCGGCGGGTGTCGACGTACGCGGTCAGATCCGAACCGTCCGGCTCGGCCGGCGCCGGACCGACCTCGACATCGTCGATCCATCCTGCGAACTCGTGCCCCGCCTGCGGAGCATCCACCACCAGAACCAATTGCGCAATCGTTTGACCCGCGGCCGCGGTGAGATCCACCTGGACGTCGTTCCACTGACCGGCGTACAGGATCTTCGCCGCCCCCTGGCCCGCGGCGTCGGCCGGCTTCCCGTACTGGTCGATCCCCGCATGCCGCGAGCCGTCCGCGAAAACGACCTCAACCGCCACGTACGTCGCCGAGTACGTCAACGCCCCATCGAGCTCCGGATAAACCTTGTACCGCAGCCGATCCCCCGCCGAGACCACCCATCCCCCACCAGGCAGCCCCACCTCCTGGCGCCCACCACTGGCCCCCGAGTACCGCGTCCCCTCCACGGAACTGAAGCCACCCCAGGAACTAGTAGCCCCACCAGGCCCACGACCACTCTCGATAATCACGCCACGATCCTACGAACCAGCCCAGCCGCTGGGCGTCTGCAGGCGACAACCGTTCAGCAGTTGGACAGGTGTGGGTTAGTGGGGTGGGGATGGTGGGGTGTTGCCGGCGTTCAGCCAAGCCAGGTAGTCGGTGGCGGTGGTTTGGATGGAACGAAGGGTCAGGCCGGCGGTGCGGGCTCGGGTGTTGTCCAGGTGGAAGGTGCCGTCATTGGAGCCGTCGTGAGGGAGGTGGAAGAGGTCGACTGCAGGTGACCAGTCCATCGGGGGTGGGTCTGGTACGACGGATCGCCAGCTGGTGGCCAGCTCCTCGAGGGTGTGGGTGGGGCCGACGGCGTTGAACGGGCCGGAGGCGCGGTCCACGGTGATGCGGAGGAGGAAGGCGGCCAGGTCGCGGGCGTCGATGTACTGGACGGGTTGCTCGGGCCGGGCCGCGCACTCCATCGGTTCGCCGTGCGCGAGCGCCCAGCCCCAGTTGCCGAAGTCGGGGTTGTACGGGCCGAGGACGAACCCGGACCGGACGGCGGCGGTGCGCTCGCCGAAGGTGGCGGTGAGCAACGATTCGCACCGCACCTTCGACGGCCCGTACAGATCCATCGTGAAGTGGTCCTCGGGAGCCCCCGCGGGCCAGTCGAGCAGCGCGGCGGACTCGGTCATGCCGACGTCGGTCTTGCTGGCGTAGACCGCGATCGACGACATGTACGTGTAGTGGCCACACCGGTCCCGCAGGACGGCGGCGCTCAGCGACACGTCCCGGACGAGGAAGCCCGACATGTCGATCACGCCGTCCCATTCACCACCAGCGAGCGCGTCGGGCGCGGCGCGGTCGCCGACGATCCGGCGTACCGAACCGAACAGCGACGGATTCGTCAGGCCGCGGTTGAACAGCGTGACCTCGTGGCCGTCGGCGAGCGCCGCCTCGACCACGTGCCGGCCGAGGTTCTTCGTGCCGCCGAGCACGAGCAGCCTCATGACAGCTGCTCCACGACGTCCGCCAGCTCGGCGATCAGCGGACCGATCCACTCCTCGGATCCGGGGATGGTCCGCAGGCCCTCCTCGACGACGAACGCCAGCGCGAGCAGGCAGAAGCACGCGCCGCCGACGAGCAGCTGCCGATCCACGAGGAACGGATCGGCCCCCGCAGCCTCGACGTACCGCGCGACGATCGGCCCGCGCTCGTAGCCGAGGGCAACGGCATCGCGGACCAGTGTGTACAGATCGCTCAGGTGTGGCGCGAGGTACGCCAGCGGCCAGTCGACCACGGTCCAGTGGGTGCCGTCCGTCACCAGGTTCTTCGGTACGAAGTCTCCGTGCACGATCCCGAGCGGCGCATCGTTGTGCAGCCGCTCGAGCTCGTCCACCAGCGCCTCCAGGTCGAAGTCGATCCGGCCGATCCGCGCGGCCAGCTCCTTCACCTGCCCGGGCGGGAAGTCGCTCGCCCCGTCCACGGACCGCCCGTGGATCTCCGCCACCA
Source organism: Kribbella sp. (assembly GCA_035697365.1). GTDB lineage: Bacteria > Actinomycetota > Actinomycetes > Propionibacteriales > Kribbellaceae > Kribbella. The sequence goes on from DASSDE010000610.1 coordinate 2,416, forward strand.
GCGCGGCCGCCGCCACGAACCCGTCCGCGGTCGGCTCCTGCTCGAGCGTCACCCGGCCGACGTCTTCCAGCATCAGTACGCCGTCAGCGCCGTACAGCAACCTCGGCGCCGGCATCTCCAGCGGTACGACGAGACGCGAGTACACCGCGTCCTCGCCGGCCTGCGTGTCCGTCCCGCGCTTCACGATCACGCTGCGCAGCCCGTACGAAAGCCGCCAGACCTCGGACGACCCCCACTGCCGCAACAGCTCGGTGTGCACCGCATCCACCGTCGGCGCCTGCGTCACGTCCAGCACCACGTCGCGCGGAATCCAGCCCGGAACCATCCCAGAAGTAGACCACGCACAGTCGCCGCGCCGCCGCCGAATTAGGGTGTCTATATGACCGACAACGCCTGGGGCTTCGGCCTCGCCACCGTTACGACCGCCGGCGACATCCTGGACGTCTGGTACCCGGCGCCCCAGCTCGGGTCGCGGCCGGACGACGCGAAGGCACCGGCGGCGCTGATCGCCGCGGAAGGCAACGACGAGCTCCGTCAGGTACGGCGTGCGGTGGTCAAGACCCAGATCGCGCTCGACGACGCCCCGAGCGGCACCGCGGACGCGTACCTGCGACTGCACCTGCTCAGCCACCGCCTGGTCCGCCCGCACGGCGTGAACCTGGACGGCATCTTCGCCGCCCTCCCGAACAACGCCTGGACGTCGCTCGGCCCCGTCCCGGTCGACGAGATCGAGAACGTCCGGCTGCGGACCCGCGCCGCGGGGCAGCACCTGAGCGTGACGAGCGTCGACAAGTTTCCGCGGATGACGGACTACGTCGTACCGTCCGGGGTCCGGATCGGTGATGCCGACCGCGTCCGGCTCGGCGCGCATCTGGCCGAGGGCACGACCGTCATGCACGAGGGCTTCGTGAACTTCAACGCCGGCACGCTCGGGACGTCGATGGTCGAGGGCCGGATCGTCGCCGGGGTCGTGGTCGACGACGGCAGCGACATCGGCGCGGGCGCGTCGATCATGGGCACCCTGTCCGGCGGCGGCAAGCAGGTCATCTCGATCGGCAAGCGCTGCCTGCTCGGCGCGAACGGCGGAACCGGCATCTCGCTCGGCGACGACTGCGTGGTCGAGGCGGGGCTGTACGTGACCGCCGGCACCAAGGTCACGCTCCCGGACGGCGCCACGGTCAAGGCCCGCGACCTGTCCGGGCAGCCGGGCCTGCTGTTCATCCGCAACTCGGTCACCGGCGCCGTCGAGGCCCGCCCGCGCACCGGCCAGGGCATCACCCTCAACGAGGCACTGCACGCCAACGCCTGATCGTCCAAAAGGACGATTTTTCCAACCACTGTGAGGCCGCGCACGTCAATCAGTCCGTGACCCGCGAAACTGTCTTCTGCCCTCGTCCGTTGGGAGCGGTATGCCCGTGAAGCGTGGTGCCCTGGTGGCCGTCGGTGCCATCGGCGTGCTCAGCCTCGCGATCGGGGCCGGGATCGCCTGGCTCGGCGGCAAGCACGTGGGGACCCTGCTGCCGCCGACCGAGGAGTGCACGGCGACGGTCAACCAGATCTTGGTCGTGCTCGACTTCGAGCAGGCCGAGTCCGCGGCGATCATCGCGGGGATCGCCGTCCGGCGCGGGCTGCCGGCCCGGGCGGCGACGATCGCGCTCGCCACGGCGTACCAGGAATCGAATCTGCGCAACCTCGCGCACGGCGACCGCGACTCGCTCGGGCTGTTCCAGCAGCGGCCGTCGCAAGGCTGGGGTACGGCGAAGCAGGTCCAGGATCCGTACTACGCGACCGGGAAGTTCTACGACGCGCTGGTGAAGATCAAGAACTACCAGAAGCTCGAGATCACGGTCGCCGCCGACAAGGTGCAGCGCAGCGCGTTCCCGCGGGCGTACGCCGATCACGAGGCGGATGCGCGGGTGCTGGCGTCGGCGCTGACCGGGCAATCGAAGAGCGCGTTCAGCTGCACCGTCAACACCCGCGACGTACCGCAGGAGACGATGGGGGCGAACGGGCTGACGCCGCGGGCGGAGCTCGTCCGGAAGGACCTGCTGCGGACGTTCGGGAAGCTGTCCACCGGCGGGTACGCCGCGGGCGGAGTGCGGGACGGGCACATGGAGGGGTCCGCGCACTACGACGGACGGGCGGTGGACGTGTTCGTGCGGCCGATCTCGACCGCGAACACCACCAAGGGGTGGGCGATGGCGCAGTACCTGGTCGCCCGGGCGAAACTGCTGAAAATCAAGACGGTGATCTTCAGCGACAAGATCTGGACGGCCGGCGGGCAGTCGGACTCCGGCTGGCGGCACTACACCCCGCCGGAACGCTCCGGCGACCCGAAAATCCTCCGCCACCTCGACCACGTCCACGTCGACGTCCTCGCCCAATAACCACAACGTCCGAAGAACAGTGGCCCCAGAGCCACCATCCTTCGGACGTTGAGTAATCTACCGGCTACTCGTCGTGCTCTTGCGGGGGAGGGCGGCGATCTCCCTCACTCCCGCCTTTTTCCTTACTCGTCGTGCTCTTGGGGCGGGAGCGCTGCGATGAACGGGTGGTCCTTGTCGATCTTGCCCATCTTGGACGCGCCGCCCGGCGAGCCGAGGTCGTTGAAGAAGTCGACGTTCGCGGTGTAGTAGTCCTTCCACTGCTCCGGGGTGTCGTCCTCGTAGTAGATCGCCTCCACCGGGCAGACCGGCTCGCACGCTCCGCAGTCGACGCACTCGTCGGGGTGGATGTACAGCATCCGGTTGCCCTCGTAGATGCAGTCGACGGGGCACTCCTCGACACAGGCGAGGTCCTTCAGGTCAACACACGGCTGCGCGATGACGTAGGTCACTGCTACTCCTCCTATGGCAGGCAAGCGCAGCGTTGAATTGGGGGTGCTGCGATGCGGTGATGCAAGATGTCTCTAGTATCACGGTAGTACGTCGCCCACTGTGCCAGGAGTCCGGATCGTGTCAGGCCTGGGTGGCCGTGATATCGGCCACCGTGTCGTCGTCCGGCACCGGATCCCGGGCGGACTGACCGATGTGATCGGCGTCCTGCAGGCCTGGACCCCCGAGTCCGTCACCGTCCGGCACCCGGACAGCACCCTGCACGAGATCGCCACCACCGACGTCACAGCGGCCAAACCGATCCCTGAAATGCCGCTCCGGCCCGTCGACGTGGACCAACTCTTCCTCACAGCCGCCCTGGGCCGCCCTGCGGTGGAGAGGGCACACATCGGCCAATGGTTGCTCCGTGCATCGTCCGGCTGGACGGGCCGTGGCAACTCGCTGCTCCCGGCCGGCGACCCCGGCGTCCCGGTCGCGGACGCACTCCAACAGGCCGTCGCCTTCTACACCGACCGCGACCTCCGCCCCCAGGCACAGGTACGTGTCGGCAGTCCCCCGGACCAGGAGATTCGTGCGCTTGGCTGGGTCGACGCCCGCCCGGAGCAGTCCGACGTGCTTGTCATGCACACCACGCTCGACCATGTGAACGCCAAGCCTGCCTACGACGTACAGGTGGCCGAGCGGCCGGATGACGCGTGGTACGAGTCCGCTTTCGAGGGTTCCGTACCGGCGGTTGCACCGCAGGTGCTCGAGGGAGCGGCGAAGGCGGTGTTCGCGTCGGTGGTGCTGGAGGGGCGCGTGGTGGCGGTCGGACGTGGGTCGATGACGGGCCACTGGCTCGGTGTGGACGCCATCCGGGTCAGTCCGGACTTCCGGCGTCGCGGTCTCGGTACGGCGATCGTCCAGGGCCTGGCGCGCTGGGCAGGGCCCCACGGCGGCCGCCGTACCTATCTCGAAGTCCTGCTGGAGAACGGTGCCGCGATGGCGACGTACACCCGTCTGGGCTACCAGGAGGCGTACCGGTACCGCTATCTGACCAACCGGTGAGCCGCACGTGCACCGATCAGCGTCAGCACGACAAACCCGGCCAGTACGACGCTCAGCGCACGGCCCGGATCAGCAGCGAGCGCAGCGTACGTAGAGCCCGCTAGTGCAACGCCCAGCGCACCTGAGAGCTGTGCGTTCGTCGCCACGACGCCGGACAGGTCAGCCGCGTACTCCGCCGACATGCTGGATGTCACGGCGCCAATCAGCGTGTTGGCGCTGATCCCGAGCCCCAGCCCGCCAACACCGAGCAGGGCGAACAGCAGTGGCCCAGTCGTGCCTCCCAGGACCAGGTAGGCCAGTACGGACACGTAGCCGACAGCCAGGACCAGGCAGCCGACTACTGGCATCCATCGCGCTCCCCTGCGCAGTCTCGGCAGCACAGGTCCCGCGAGACCGAACGCCGCGACCCAGACGACCATGGCGAAGCCGGAGTAGGCAGGGCCCTTGTGCAGACCGCCCTGGAGATAGAGCGCGAGTACGAAGAGCAGGGCGAAGTACGAGCCACTCGTACACCCGTGCGCGAGCAGGCCGGCGCGAACGAACGGGTTGCTGAGCACCTGCCGCGCGATGAGCGGCCGGCCACCGCGGGCGGCTGTCCGACGCTCGCCGTACTCGAAGACCAGCAGAGCCGGGATGCTGAGCAAGAGGCACAGCCAGGACCAGGTGGGCCAGCCGCGCTCGGAGCCGAGCAGCAGCGGGACGATCACGAGCAGTACAGCTGTGGACAGTGCGAGTACGCCGCTCAGATCCAGGCGATCGCGGTGGCCGGGCGGATCGGGCGGGAGCAGGCGACGGCCGGCCGCGGCGAGCACGATGCCGATCGGAACGTTGACGAGGAAGATCGGGCGCCAGCCGGTACCGAACAGATCCGCCGCGATCAGGACGCC
>DASSDE010000611.1:0-2424 GCA_035697365.1 Kribbella sp.
GTGCCGTTCGAGGACATCGCGCCGATCATCCAGAAGTCGCCCGCCGCCGCGCGGCAGATCGCGAGCCGCGCGCGGCGCCGGGTTCGCGGTACGCCGGAACCGACCGACGTCGATGTCGTACGTCAGAAGGAGGTCGTCAGCGCCTTCCTCACCGCCGCGCGGGAAGCTGACTTCGCGGCGCTGCTCGAGGTGCTCGATCCGGAGGTCGTCGTCCGCGGCGATCCGGGTGCGGCGGCGTACGGGTCCCGGATGACTGCGCTGTCCGGCGCCGAGAACGTGGCGCGCGAGTTCTCCGGACGAGCCAGGGCGGCCAAGCTGGTGCTCGTCGACGGCGTCCCCGGACTCGTGTGGATGCAGCGCGGCGAACCGTTGATTGTGTTCTCTTTCACGGTCGTCGACGGGCGTGTCGCCGCGCTCGACCTCCGTGGCGATCCGGAGTACCTCGAAAGCGTCGATCTGGTGACGCTGAAAGCCTGAACCGACGGCGTGGCGAGTGGACAGAACTCGTGGGATTCGTGAGGTGGATGAGGCGGTTCTCCGGAGCGTGAAATCGGGTTTTTGTCCACGCTGAAAGTGCGCTACTGTTCTGCTCTCGCACCGAGCAAACACTCGAAGCGAAGCGCGGACGTAGCTCAGTTGGTAGAGCGCAACCTTGCCAAGGTTGAGGTCGCCGGTTCGAACCCGGTCGTCCGCTCGGAGAGAGGATTCGCCCTAACCCGGTGGAGCGTCTCAAGGGTGGAGTGGCCGAGCGGTTAGGCAGCGGCCTGCAAAGCCGTCCACGCGGGTTCGAATCCCGTCTCCACCTCAGAGGACGATTGGCGCAGCGGTAGCGCGCTTCCCTGACACGGAAGAGGTCACTGGTTCGATCCCAGTATCGTCCACGAGAGTCGACAGGCGACGTGAGTCGCGCACCGAGGTGCGCAACTCACGTCGCCTTCTCATTTCTGCCGGGCTTGGGCCGTGATGGCCAGGAGCAGGATTGCTCCGCCCGCTAGTGCTGTCTTGGTCAGGTGTTCTTGGAAGGCTACGAGGCCGATGGTGGTGGCTACTACAGGTTCCAGTAGGGCGATCAGTGCGGCTGTGGAGGCTTTGAGGGTGTTCAGGCCTGCGTAATAGAGGGTGTAGGCGAGAGCCGTCGGGATCAGGCCGAAGTAGGCGATCAGGAGCCAGCCGGTGAGGGTGGTGGGGAGGGCAGCGAACGGCGCCAGGAACAGGGCGCCGGTGGTCAAGCCCAAGAGTGCTGTGGCGAGTGGGTCTGGCGTGTTGCGGCTGACCAGGGTGGTCAGGGAGTAGCCGGCTGCGGAGGTGACGGCGGCGACCAGGCCGGTGAGATTGGTTGTGCCGGTGGTGGCGCTCAGGAGGGTGAGGCCGGCCAGGGCGGCGAAGAGCGCGAGCGTGAATCGTTCGCGGGCGAAGAGCGTGATCAGGATGGGGGCGGCGCCCAGCGCTACGACGGTGGCGATGCCGACACCTACGCGTGGGATTGCGGTGAAGTAGCCGAGTTGGCACACCGCGAGGCCCAGGCCGCAGAGGATGTGGCGGAGTGGGTTCGCTGCCAACTGGGGACGTACGGGGGTGCGCCGGAAGGCCACGGCGGGCGCCAGCCAGAGCGCGGCGGCGGCCAGGCGCCAGAAGGACGTGGCGAGCGGCGTGAGACCCGCGTACTGCGTGAGTAATGCGCCGGTCGGGCCGCCGGTGCCCCAGGCGAGGGCGGCCAGTAGGACGAAGACGAGGGCACGCCTCGTCGATGCGCGGTGCTGCATCGGAAGCTCCGGGAGGTGTTCGCAACGAATGGTCGGGGCGTCTGCGAACAGCCCGAAGATGCCCAGGCCGGCGACGGCCTGAGCGTGTGGGGAACCGTCCGCCTAAGCGGCGGTCGGCGGAGTGATGATGCGATGCACGGGACAGACTGTAACCAGTCCCCCGGCCACGGCGCGAACGGGTTACATCCGCAGGTACGAGCCGCCGTTGAAGTCGAGCACCGTCCCGGTCGCGAACTCGGCCTCCGCCGACGCCAGGTACAGGATCGCGGCCGCCACCTCGGACGGGTCTGCCACCCGCTCCAGCGGGCTCTCCGACCGCCGCCGGTCGTAGCCTTCGCCGGCCAGGTTCACCGCCGCCATGTCGGTGACGGTCCAGCCCGGCGCGATCGCGGTGACCGCGATCCCTTCCGGCCCGAGCGCCCGCGCCAACGACTGCGTGAACGACACGATCGCCGCCTTCGAGGCACCGTACGCGGGCTGGTTCGGCTCGCCGCGGAACGCGCCCCGCGAGGACACGTTGACGATCCGGCCGCCGCGCGTCATGTGCTGGACGGCGCACCACGTGACGTTGGACGGGCCAACGAGATTGACCGCGAGCGTGTCCGTCCAGGCCCGCTGCCATTCGGCGTAGGTCGTCTCACGAATCCGGTGCGGGCGATAG
>DASSDE010000612.1:0-2021 GCA_035697365.1 Kribbella sp.
TCACTGTCTCCCTCGACGACCTCGATGTCAGCTTCCGCAATATCAGCGTACGCGTCCGCTCCGACCCGGTCGATGGCAACGGCGGCGGTCAGCGCGGCGACCAGGTCGTAGTCCTCCGGCTGTAACAACTCCGACCGCATCAGTGAGCGGAGCGTCACCACGCCGGCGTCCGTACCGGCGTCCTCGCCCTCCAGGATCTGCTCCACCGCCCAGCGGACCATCCGCATCGTCTCCTCGCGGTGCCGCCAGGTGTCGAGCTCGCGGTCGGACTTCCGCGTCAGGTACGCCCCCAGCACCACACCACCGAGCGCGAGCAAGGGAGAGAGCACAGTCATCACGACACCGACGACCGAGATCCAGGTCGGAATCACGGATCCACCCCGAAGCTCATCGCTGTCCTCCCAATTCCGTGTAATGACATGGTCTTGACCGGTCGATGATGCTACGAAGGAGCATTCCATGATCGACGGACCAGGATGACAAGGAGCAGTGTCACCGTGACGGACCAGAAGGACGGGTACGACGTCTTCGTACAAGGGACCGTGTTCTACGACATCGTCATGACCGGCCTCGAGTCCGCCCCGATCACCGGAACCGAGATCTTCGCCGAAGGGATGGGATCCTGCCCCGGCGGCGTCGCGAACTTCGCGATCGCGGCCGCCCGGCTGGGGCTGAACAGCGGCCTGGCGGCCGTTTTCGGTGACGATGTGTACGCCGACTTCTGCTGGCGCACGCTCGCGGACCAGGAGGGGGTCGACCTGTCGCACTCGCGCCGGATCGGCCACTGGCACTCCCCGGTCACGGTGTCGATGTCGATCAACCGCGACCGCGCGATGGTCACCCACGCGCACGAGGCCCCCGGCGACCCGAGCAAGCTGGTCGGCCCGGGGCTCCGGACACGGTCCGCGATCGTCCCGGTCGCGGAGGAGCTGCCCGGTTGGACGGTGGAGGCCCGCGAGTCCGGGGCGCTGCTGTTCGGTGACGTCGGCTGGGACCCGACCGACGAGTGGTCCCCGGCGGTTCTCGACGTACTGGACGGTTTTCACGCGTTCACCCCGAACGCGGGCGAGGCGATGGCGTACACCCGTACCGACACGCCGAAGGCCGCCCTGCACAAGCTGGCCGACCGGGTCCCGCTCGCGGTGGTGACGAACGGCGCGGACGGCGTCTTGGCGATCGACTCCGCGACCGGCGAGGAGGAGCAGGTGCCGGCGCTGCCGGTGCGCTCGTACGACCCGACCGGGGCCGGTGACGTGTTCCTCGCGTCGCTCGTGCTCGGGACGCTCCGGGGCTGGCCGCTGGCGCACCGCCTGGCGTTCGGCAACCTGTGCGCCGGGCTGTCCGTGCAGCACTTCGGCGGCTCCCTCGCGGCGCCCGGCTGGGGCGACATCATCGACTGGGTCCGCGACCACAGCCGGCACCGTCCGGGTGACGTCGACCCGGGCGTCCTCGAGCACTACGCGTTCATCGGCGACGTCCTGCCGGCCGGCCCGGTCCCGATCGTCCGCCGCGCGTCCGCGACCATCGCGCGGCAGTCGGACGCCTAGGACGGCCTGGTACGCCCGTTTCAAACACACCGCGTATCGGACGGGGCCGTACGGAGCCGCGGATGTGGTCGGCGGCACGCCGTGGAACGCCTAGACTGATCGCCGGCCGCTCCGGTGGCGTACGGTGCACTTCGTGGTTACCGTCGCGTCGCTCCCTGTTCCCGACCACGGCCGGATGAACCCGTGATCCGCTTCGAGAATGTTTCCAAGACGTACGAGGGCCAGACCAAGGCCGCTCTGCTGAACGTCAACGTCGAGATCGAGAAAGGCGAGTTCGTCTTCCTGGTCGGCACCTCCGGGTCCGGCAAGTCGACGTTCCTTCGTCTGGTCCTGCGTGAGCACCGTACGACCAAGGGTCACATCATGGTGGCCGGCAAGGACCTGAACCGGCTCGCCAGCTGGCGGATCCCGCAGATGCGCCGCCAGATCGGCACCGTCTTCCAGGACTTCCGCCTGCTGCCGAACAAGACCGTC
>DASSDE010000613.1:0-3318 GCA_035697365.1 Kribbella sp.
CCGACCGTCCGCTTGCCGTCCGACAGCATCACGATCCGCGCCGGGGCCGGGTCGTTCGGATGCGCCGGGTCCGGGGGCACCTGGGTGAGCGCCTGCAGCGAGGTGAAGATGCCCTCACCGGTCGCGGTCGACTCGGCCAGCTCCAGCCCGTCGATCGAGCGATCCACCGTGGACCGGTCGGTCGTCGGCGGCACGATGATCGAGGCCGTACCGGCGAAGTTGACCAGCGAGACGTTGAACTTCGCGGGCAGGTTGTTGACGAACTCCTTCGCCGACTCCTTCGCCGCCTCCAGCCGGTTCGGCTCGATGTCGGTGGCCATCATCGACAGCGAGACGTCGATCGCGACCACGATCGTGGCCCGCTCCCGCGGCACCTTGACCTTGTCCTTGGGCTGCGCGAACGCCAGGATGCAGGTCAGCGCGCCGAGCAGCGCCAGCCCGACGGCGACGTGCCGGCGCCACTGCGGGCGTCGTGGGGCGACCCGGTCGAGCAGGGCGATGTTGGTGAAGCGCAGCGCGTACTGCGAGCGGCGGTGCTGGAGAAAGAGGTATCCCGCGAGGATCACCGGGATGAGCAGCAGGAACCACAGTCTGGCCGGAGACAGGAACTCCATCAGCGAGCCACTCCCTTCGGCGGTTGGTGCAGGCGCGGCGCGACCCGCCGGTAGGCGAGCACGAACCGCACGGTGTCGGCGACCCAGTCCCGGTCGGTCCGCAGCACGAGATGTCCCGCACCTACCCTACGCAGGGCGGCCCGGGTTCGTTCCCGCTGTGCGAGGGCGGCCACTCCGAACGCCTCTCGGACCTTGCGCCGCCGGGTGTCGAGCTCACGGACCTGACCGGTCTCCGGGTCACCGATCGTGACCACGCCGATGTTCGGCAGCTCCAGCTCGCGCGGGTCGACGATCTCGACCGCGAGCACCTGGTGCTGGGCGGTCAGCTTGCGCATCGCCCGCTCCCAGGACGGCTCGACCTGACTCGCCACCTCACCGTCCTCCGGGGTGAGGAAGTCGGACACGACCACCCGCAGGCCGCGCTTGCGCTGCGTCCGGGCCATCGACTCCAGCGCGGCGGCCAGGTCGCTGCGATGTGCCTCCTCGCTGACGCTGAACTGCTCAGCGAGCAGCGCGCGGAGCAATCCGTACAGCGCCAGGCGTCCGGAGCGGGCCGGCCAGCGACGCAGGGCCGAGTCGCGGAGCATCAGCCCGCCGAACCGGTCACCGAGGCGGTGGGTCAGGAAGCCGACGGTGGCAACCGCCGCGACCGCGAGCTCGCGCTTCTCGAGCGTCGACGTACCGAAGTCCATGGAGCCGGACAGGTCGACCAGCGCCCAGGTCTCCAGCTCACGGTCCGCGATCAGGTCCCGGACGTGCGGCATCGTGGTCCGCGCGGTGACCGCCCAGTCCATCCGCCGGACGTCGTCGCCGACCTGGTACGCACGGGCCTCCGCGAGCTCGGTGCCGGGGCCCGGCAACAGGCCGAGGTGCTCGCCGTGCAGGTAGCCCTCGAGCCGCCGTACGACCGTCAGCTCCAGCCGCCGCAGCGCACGCTCAGGAGCGAGCTGCGAGATCGTCATCGCAACTCGTGGATCGGGACGGTTGGGCATTAGCACTCCCCTTGCCGGAGCACTAGACGAACTCCGGGCGGCCCGAGCCGTCGTTGCCGTCGCGCCAGACCGGCTGCGGCGGCGGGACGGTGGCCAGGATGCGCTCGATCACGGCGCGCGGGTCGATGTTGTCCGCGACCGCGTCGAAGGTCAGACCGAGACGGTGACCCATGACGTCCAGCGCGACGGTCTGGATGTCGCTCGGCAGCAGGTAGTCACGGCCGTGGATCAGCGCGAGCGCGCGGCCGGCCGCGATCAGGCCGAGGGTCGCGCGCGGGCTGACGCCGAGCTCGATGATCGGCTCCAGGTCGGGCAGGTGGAAGTCGGTCGGCGTCCGGGTCGCCATCACCAGGCGGACGGCGTACTCCGCGACGAGGTTGTGCACGAACACCTGCTCCGCGGACCGCTGCAGCTCGAGGATGGTCTCCGGCTTCAGCACCTGGCGCGGCTCCGGCGGGTCGACGCTCATCCGGCGGAGGATCTCGAACTCCTCGTGCCCCCGCGGGTGCGGTACGTCGATCTTCACCAGGAAGCGGTCGCGCTGCGCCTCCGGCAGCGGGTAGACGCCCTCGGACTCGATCGGGTTCTGGGTGGCGATCACGATGAACGGCTTCGGCATCGGGAACGTCTGACCGCCGATCGACACCTGCCGCTCGGCCATCAGCTCCAGCATCGCGGACTGCACCTTGGCCGGCGCGCGGTTGACCTCGTCGGCGAGCACGAAGTTCACGAAGGTCGGGCCGAGCTCGATGTCGAACGTCTCGCGGGTCTGCCGGTAGATCCGGGTACCGACGATGTCGGACGGGACCAGGTCCGGGGTGAACTGGATCCGGGCGAACGAACCGCCGACCACGGAGGCGAAGGTCCGGACGGCGAGCGTCTTCGCGACGCCGGGGACGCCCTCGAGCAGGCAGTGACCCTGCGCGAGCAGCGACACCATCAGGGTCTCGACCATGTGCTCCTGGCCGACGATCACCCGCTTGACCTCACCGATGGCCTCGCCGATCAGCCGGGACTGCTGGGCCACCGTTCCCGCCGGCACCGTGGTTTCGGTCATGCCTGTCCTTCCGGGGCCCGCGTGCGAGCCATGTCAAACACCGTCATTCCCCACTTCGCAACACCGGCCATTCCATCAGATCCCCGGGTCCAGCGCCCCAAGGGTCCCGTCCCATCCTGCCCCCCGCCCCCAAATCCCGCGCCCCCGCGCCACGCCGCCCTCCACGCTGGGCAGGAGTGGCGGCGACAGTGCTACCGGGGATGTGGTGGGATTGGGGTGATGACCGCGACCGAATCCCAGCCTGAGGTGCAGCCCGAGGACCGGCCTGCCCTGGAGATTCCGGACGCCCTGCCACTGCAGCCTGAGGACCCGCCGCGGGTCGGCGAGTTCTGGCTCCGCGGCCGGCTCGGGGCGAACGCGGCCGGATTCCTGTACGCGGCCAGCACCGACGACGGCCGGGACGGGATCGTCGCGATGATGACCGAAGGTTCCGCCGACGACGCGGCCGCTCGCGAGCGGTTCGTGAACGCCGTCGACGGACTGCCGGTGGATGCCGTCCTGGCGCACAACGGCGCCGACGACGACGATCTCGCGCTCTGGGCCGCGATCGGGCCGATCCGGCCCGATGACGGTTCCAGCGCGGCCTCGGACGAGCGGCTGATCGCGGAGCGCCGCGGCGAGGAGATCCTGTCCGCGGTCCTGATGGACCGCATCC
>DASSDE010000614.1:0-3261 GCA_035697365.1 Kribbella sp.
GTTCTGCCTGGCCGCGACCGATGCCATCGACTACACGGTCAAGAACGCGAACTGGCACCCGGGCAACACCGACCTGCACACCGCGTGCGGCGACCACGGCTCGCTGTCGGTCCGTGAGGTCCTGGATGTCGGCTCGGGCGACACGTACGTGCAGACGCTGCCCGGCCAGTCGTTCGACATCACCAACCTGCCGAACGGCACGTACTACGTGCAGGTGACCGCCAACCCGGAACACCGGCTGTACGAGTCGAGTACGAAGAACAACGTGGCGCTCCGTCAGGTGGTCCTCGGCGGAACCGCGCACCACCGCACCGTCAAGGTGCCGCCGGTCGGTGTCATCAACGTTCCCTGATGGATACCTGGGGCAGGGCTGGGAAGGCAGCGCAGTCCTGCCCCAGGAGTCGTTAGTGGTGTTGCGGACGGCGGGCCCGTACGCGGCCCGTGTGGGAATCCATCCGGGCGTGTTGCCGGCGGCCGAGCGCGAACGGACGGGACGTGCGCGGGAGCGGGGTGCTCTTCGGGTTGGCCAGCTGGATCTCGGTCTGCTGCAGGTTCAGCCGGATCGGGACCTGATGCCAGGGCGACCGGGTACGGACCAGTACGAGCCGGAACTGCCCGTCGCGGCGCAGCCGGAGGCCGATGGCGACCGTGGCGATCGCCGGGACCAGGCCCGCGAGCAGCAGGGCCGTCCGCGCGCCGAAGTGCTGCGCGAGGAATCCGACCGTCGGACCGCCGATCGCGCCGCCCCCGATGAAGACCAGGTTGTAGATCCCGGACACGCGGCCGCGGAGACCGTCCGGAGTGGTCAGCTGGACCATCGACTGGGCCGCGGTCAGGAACATCAGGGTCGCCATCCCCATCGAGGCGAGCACCGGGATGAACGTCCACAGCGACGGCTGGAGTGCCGCCCCGACCTCGGTGACCGTGAGCAGGCAGGCGATGCCGATCAGGTTCCGCAGGCGGGTCGGGCGGACCCGACGGGCCGAGAGCAGGGCGCCGGCCAGCGCGCCGAACGCGACGACCGAGTTCAGCACGCCGTACCCCGAGGCGCCGGTGTGGAAGACCCGGTCGGCGAACGCGGTCAGCGTCACCGGCAGGCTGATCGTGAACATGCCGTAGATCCCGACGAGCGCGATCGCCCAGCGGATGGCCGGCTCGTGGAACGCGTACCGGACGCCGTCCCGCAGGCCGTCGCGGATCCGCATCCCGGCGCTCGCCTTGCGGGCCGCGTGCAGCCCGGGCATCTCGCTCTCCCGCATCCGCAGCAGGGCGCTGATCGACGCGAAGAACGTCAGCCCGTTGAGCGCGAACGCCCAGCCGGCCCCGATCGTGCCGAGCAGGACGCCGCCCAGCGCCGGGCCGATCAGGCTGCCGAGCTGGAACGTCGACGACACCATGCTGATCGCGTTCCGGACGGTGTCGCGGGGGACGAGCTCGGTGACGAACGACTGCCGCGTCGGGTTGTCGACGGCGGTCGCGAGACCGAGGAAGAACGCCATCGTGTAGACGTGCCAGACCTGGACGCTGCCGGTGAAGGCGGTCAGCGCGAGGATGCCGGCACAGGTGCCCATCGTCATTTGGGTGACGAGCAGGATCTTGCGCTTCGGGAAGCGGTCCGCGATCACGCCGCCGAACAGGCCGAGCGCGAGGGTGGGGAGGAACTGCAGCGCGGTGGTGATTCCCACCGCGGTGGCGCTGCCGGTGAGGGTCAGCACCAGCCAGTCCTGCGCGATGCGCTGGATCCAGCCGCCGGTCGAGCTGACCAGCAGACCGCTGACCAGGAGGCGGAAGTTGCGGACCCGCAGTGCGCTGAAGGTGTCCTTGAAGCCGGGGCGACGCGTCTGCGTCTCCCGGAGGTGCTTCGTGGTGTCGGTCGGGCGATGGAGATGGAAGTCGGTGGACGGGACAGTACCGGTGGCCCGGGTGGTCAAGAGCGATCCCTACGCGATTGGACTGGTCAGGGGAGGACAGTTCTATCTTCAGGGTTCGGTACTGGATTCCCACAACGAATTACTCCTATTAGTCTTATAGCAGGACGTAATGGGAGGCTCCTCGATGTACGACCCGGACCAGCTACGCACGTTCCTCGCGGTGGCGCAGTCGCTGAGTTTCACTCAGGCAGCCGAGCGGCTGGGTATCCGGCAGCCCACGGTGAGTCAACATGTGCGCAAACTCGAGACGGCCGTCGGGCGACCACTGTTCGTCCGTGACACCCGTACTGTCACGCTGACCGCGGACGGCGAGGCGATGGCCGGGTTCGCGCGGACCATCCTGGCCGCCCACGAGGAGGCCGCCGGGTACTTCACCGGTTCCGAGCTCCGCGGCCGGCTGCGGTTCGGCGTCACCGACGACCTGGCACTGACGCCGCTGCCGAAGATTCTCCGCGACTTCCGCCAGCTGTACCCGCGGATCGATCTCGAGCTGACCGTTGCCCAGAGCCCGAACCTGCTCCGCCGGGTCGAGTCCGGCCACCTCGATCTCGCGTACGTGAAGCACGGCGCCGGCGGCGGGTACGAGCCGAACGGCCGGCTGGTCCGCCGGGACCCGATGGTGTGGGCAGGGATCGCCGGGACCCGGATCGCGCCGGACGGGCCGGTGCCGTTGGTCACGTACCAGGCGCCGTCACTGAGCCGGTCGCTCGGTGTGCAGTCGCTCGAGCAGGCGGGCCGGACCTGCCGGATCACCTGCATCGTCCGCGGCGTCAACGGCGTCCTCGCCGCGGTCCGCGCCGGGCTCGGCATCGCGATCTTCGCCCGGTCGCTGATGCCCGCCGACCTGGTCGAGCCGCCGCCGAGCGCCGGTCTGCCCGAGTTGCCGTCGATCGACCTGGTCCTGATCACCAACCCACGGGCCGCCAAGGAGCCGGCCGAGGCCCTGACCGCCGCCATCCTCGGCAGCAACGCCCCACTCAAGCCGGACGCGGGTTAAGCGGCTGCCTTCCAGCAGGCTTCCTGGCCCTTGCAGGATTTGAGCGCCTGCAGTTTCGCGTGCAGCGCGGTTCGCTGCGAGGCGGGGAGTGACGCCGCGATGTTGTTCAGCTGGAGCGGGTCCTTCGTCCGGTCGTAGTACTCGACCGCGCCGTCCGCGTACTCGACGTACGTCGACGTTGCGGTTCGCAGCGCCTCGTACGTCGTGGGATTACCGCTGCCCTTCTTCGGGTGGTCGGGGTCCGTCGGGTCCTTGTCCGGGCCGTGGTGCTCGACGAGGCTCGTCGTACGCCAGGTGCTCGGTGGCGTACCGCCCAGCAGCGGGGTCAGCGTG
>DASSDE010000615.1:0-3342 GCA_035697365.1 Kribbella sp.
GGCGGGGTCGCGTCGGCGGGGGCGATGTTCGATGCGGTCGAGTTCCTCGAGGATTTACCACTCACACTCGACCTGCCGTAAATCGCTTCCCTGCGGGAAACTGGTCTGCACTGGATATCACCCAGACACAGCCGCCCAGGAACCGCCGGAGGCCGCCCATGCCCGACATCCGTCCGTCCCGCCGCACCCTCCTCCAACTCACCGCAGCCGGCACGCTCGCCGGGGCAGTCGGGGTGTCACCGGCGTACGCCGAGAGCGTCGACTACACCGCGCGCCGGACGTTCGACGACTGGGACCGGCTCTTCCAGCAGGGTGGTCCCGGCCAGCCGGATCAGCCGAACGACAACACCAACCGCGACGGCCGCTCCGGCATGCTCGCGTGGAGCCAGTCGTACGTGCTGCTCGGCCTGATCCGGATGTACGAGACGTACCGCGACACGTACTACCTGGACCGGCTGATCGACAACGTCGACCAGGTCCTCGAGGTCCGCGACAGCGCCCGCGGCGTCACCGACTACCGCGGGCTCTCGCTGCCCGCGTGGCGCGCCGACCACCCGTACACCACCGGCTACGCGACCCTTGCCGACAGCAACGGTCAGCCGCTGCTCGACCTCCGCGAGGCGCTCTCGTACGCCGAGGACACCACGATCACGGTCTCCGCGGGGACGCGGGCCGATACGTTCTCCGTCCGGCTCGTCAACACCTTCGTGAACCGCACGGTCACACTCACCGACCTGTCGCTCGATCCCGCCAGTCCCGACTATGCGGTCGCCCGGATCTACGCGGCCGCGCCCGGTCCGCTGCAGCTCACGGCCGAGGATCGGCGTACGGTTCCGCGCGCCGGGGACGTACCGAGGTTCGGCAGCTACCAGATGCACTGCAAGCCGGTGATCTTCGCCGTGCACACCGGCATGATCACGTACCCGATCGCGAGCTTCGTACGGATCGTCGCCGGCTCGCCGGTGCTGCGGCGGCGGTACCAGCGGAAGGCGGCCGAGTATCTGCAGGCGTGCCGCGAGGCGGTGGCGGTGCACGACTGGGAGTACCGCGACGACCACTTGATCTGGCCGAAGGGGCAGCCGCTGCCGTACGACGGGTGCGAGCAGCCGATCAACCAGTCCGTCGGGCTCGGGCAGACGCTCGTGGAACTGGCGATCGCGACCGGCGACCGCGGGTACCGGGCCAAGGTCGCCGCCCTGGGCCGGATGCTCGCGCGCCAGCTCACCACCGACGCCGGCGACGCGTACGTCTGGCACTACTGGCCGACTGGCGGTCACATCTCCGAGGGCTTCACGAAGACCGGTGACCCGGACACGGACCTCTCGATCTTCACACCGTCCGGCGGCCCGGCGCGGCAGTTCGAGGACATCAGCCACGGCGCGATCGACGTCGAGTTCGCGGTCCGGGCGTTCCGCGCGAAGCTGGCGTTCACCGGCCGCGACCTGGAACGGATCGCGCGCACCTTCACCCAGAACGTGGCTACCACCGACGCCGACCTGCCCGCCTTGCACACAACGGTCGGCGGCGGTCCGATCGGCGGCGCCTCGGTCGCCGCCCAAGCCCCCCGCTGGATGCAGGTCGCCCCCTGGGACCCGAAGGTCCACGCCCACTGCCTCGCCCTCTACAACCGGTACCAGCCGACTCCGGAGCGCGACGGGCAGCAGGCCATCGGCTTCGGCTGGCTCCTCGCCAACGTCGCCTACCTGAACTGGGGCGCCAGATGAGCACGACCTACTTGATGACATCGACCCTGAACGGCTTCGTCGCCGGCCCGAACGACGAACTGGACTGGCTGTACGACCTGCCACCCGGCGACCGCGACTTCACCACCTTCCTCGACGGCGTCGGCGCGGTCGCGATGGGCGCATCGACGTAAGAGGCGATCCTCCGTGACGCAGACCTCCTCCAGCACCCCGAACGCTGGCACCAGGCCCACGGGACGGATCGTCATCGGGATCACGCCGGTGCTGCTTGCGGGTGGGAAGGCGCTCTTCCCGGCCGATGCCCGGCTGAGACTGACAGGGGTGGAGCGGAAGGGGCAGGTCGTCTTCGTTTCCTATCAGGTTCTGTGACATAGCCTGGTGAGGTGGAGGGGGAGCCGCTGGTGCGGCGGTCCGTGGGGATCGTGGTCGCCGCGTTGTTGCCGTGGGTGTGGTTCGTGCTGCGTGATCGGCTCGGGGTGGTCACCGACGTGGTCGCGATCGTGCTGCCGATGCTCACGGTCGTCGTCGCAGCTGTCGTGGGGATCGTCGCCGTACTCGGACGGCGACGCCGGGCTGCTCTGGCATTCGCCGTGTCGACGTTGCTCGTCGGGATGGTTGCCACGTTCGGGCCGTGGATCCCGCACGGCACCGGTACGGTCGATCCGAGCCGCGCCGTACGGTTCGCCGCCGCGAACATCGGGGTCGGAGAGCTCGAAGGGGCCGACAGCCTGCTGGCTCTCAAGGCTGACGTCCTTGTCGTGTCGGAGATCGGTCAGCCGTTGACCGATCGGCTGGCCGAGACGTACCCGAACCATGTCGCCGACTGGACCGGCCCGTCGATCGGGATCTTCAGCCGGTGGCCGCTGACCGTCGTCGAGAAGCCGGGTCCCGATCTGCCCGGGTACGTTCTGCGGGTGCACGCGCCGTCGGGCGAGTTCGATGTGATCGCGGCGCACGTGCCCCGGCCCTGGTGGACGTCGGGCGGATCGACGTACAACCAGTCGACCGACGACGGACAGCCGTACCAGACAACGGTCGCAGAGCATCACCGGCTGATCGAGCAGTTGGCCGCCCGTGCCGCCCGCGACGATCGGCCGGTCGTGGTCGCCGGTGACCTGAACACCACCGACCGCGGCCGTGACTACCGCATCCTCACCCAGCATCTGAAGGACGCGATGCTCGACGAGTGGGGCCGCCCGTCCCAGATCGGGAAGTGGGCCGCACTCCTCGTCCGCATCGACCACCTGTTCGTGAAACCCGGCTGGTGTTCGGACGAGAACAACTGGTATTCAGTGCCGGAGTCGGACCACCACGGCCTGATCTCCACCATCGGCCCCTGCGCCTGAGTGTGACTTCGGTTGCCTGAGATGGGAGGATTCCTACCGTGAGTAGCGGTACGACGGACGAGCAGCGGCTGCGGGACCTGGCGTTGCTGCGGCGGGTGAAGGACCGGATCGACCGGGAGTACGCGCAGCCGCTGGACGTGCAGGCGCTGGCGCGGGGGGTGCACATGTCGTCCGGGCACCTGAGCCGCGAGTTCAAGCGCGCTTACGGAGAGTCGCCGTACGGGTATCTGATGACGCGCCGGATCGAGCGCGCGATGATGCTGCTGCGGCGCGGCGGGATGAGCGTCACCGAC
>DASSDE010000616.1:0-5345 GCA_035697365.1 Kribbella sp.
ACCGGTGTGCGCGTGAGAAGAGTGCTCCTGGTCGGGCTGCTGTTGCTGGCCCTGGCACTCGGTGTCGGCGGCGGCTACTACGCCGGCGACTACCTCGACAGCCCCGAACCCACCGCCTCCGGCACCGCGGGGCCACTGGGCTCGGTCTCACCGTCCCCCACTCCGACTCCGACGCCGACCGAGCCACCCCTGCCGGTGAAGACCCCGATCCCGATCACCGTCGATCCGCTGCAGCCCGGGTTCGACTACACCGAGCGCTCGTTCTCGGTGACGGCGAAGGACGGGCAGACGGTTCGGCTCTCCGTCGAGATCCCCCGGGACTGGCACCTGGGCAAGCGGGATCCGAAGCACCCCGACTGGGTCAAGTACGCCACCGAGCCCGATCAGCGCAGCGTGCGCGTGCAGGCCGACGAGCCGGCCGAGGGCACCCCGGACGACGAGATGACCCAGTTGATCGTCGACCTCAAGAAGAGCCAGCCGCTGGAGAACGACCTCCGCATCGTCGACCAGCGCAGCGACACGATCACCGGCGACGACGGCGAGCCCCGCTCGGTCGCGACGCTGATCTACACCTACATCCCGGGCAAGACGCTCTGGTACGTGATCGTCCGCTGGATCGCGATCAACGGCGCGAACACCAACGTCGAGATGAGCGTCACCGGCTTCGCCGAGGACGCCGACGCCCTGAAGGAGATCGTGGAGAAGGCCTCCACCTCGGTCAGCGAACCCGGCTGACCCCTTTTCACGGAATCGTTACCTCGCTGCTGCAACCTGAGGCGCGACTCAGGTGTCTTCTTACTTAGGTGAGACCTGGGGAGGTGGGGGTATGGCGAGGACTGTCACCAGGCGCGCAATGCTGGGTGCCGGACTGCTGACCCTCGCCGGTGTCGGGGGTGCGGGCGGATACGGCGCAGGCCTCTTCCTCACCGACGAGCCCAGCCTGGCCGGCACCGCTGCGCCGCTCCCAGTCGGCTCCACGACACCGCCGGCCACCACGACCCCCAGCCCTGCACCGCCGCCGCGCAAGGTCACGTACGACGACTCGCCGGCGCTGAAGGCGGACGACCTGAGCTACCGGACCCAGAGCTTCGACGCGAAGGGCGTGGTCAAGTCGCGGGTCACTCTCCGGGTCCCGGACGGCTGGGGGATGACGCAGCAGTACCCGCCGACGACGGGTCGCTTCACCGATCCGACCGGGAAACGCTGGATCCGCATCGAGGCCGGCTTCACGATCAAGCGTCCGCCGTCGGTGTCGATGCAGCTCCGGATCGCCCAGCTGGACAAGCTGCCGGCCAACCAGATGCTGAACCTGACCTCGCACCAGGTCGACAAGGACTACGCGACGATCACCTACACCTATGTGCCTCCGCCCGAGCAGTCACCGGACGGCGTGCTGCGGTACGTCGTCGTGCGCTGGGTTGCCGACGACAGCGGAAACTGCGCTGTGGAGATGAGCTCGACGGGGCTCCCGCAGGACAAGGACGCGCTGCTGGAAGTGCTGGACCACGCCACCAAGAGCGTCAAGCGCCGCGACAGCCCGCTCAACTCATAACAGCTGTGCGAGCTGGTCGCGGCCGGTGCTGGTGAGGTGGACTGCTCGTTGGTTGGGGCGGCGGCGGAGCCACTGGCGGCTAAGGAGGGCGTTGGCTACGGCTGCACCCAGTTGACCGGACAGGTGGTGGCGCTGCTCGCTCCAGTCGACGCAGAATCTCAGGAGCGGGCGGCGTGTCGGCTGCTCGGCCAGGTCAACGCCCAGCTCGGCCAAGACCTCACGGGCGTTGGGACCGAGGGCGTACGGGCCGTCGGGCAGTTGCTGCGCCAGCGGGTCCTCCGCACGGCGCTCGGTGCCCTGGCCGCCGTCAGTTCGGATCAGGGCGTCGCGACGTACCAGACCCTCCAGCAGGGCCACGCCTAACCGGCCGGCCAGGTGGTCGTAGCAGGTGCGGGCCTCGCGGAGAGCTGCGGCGCGGGTGCTCTGGCGCAGTGACGTGATCGGTTGCGGCTTGGCGAGGCGGGCCAGCGCTTCGACTGCGGCAGCCACCTCCGGTCCGGTGAGTCCGTAGTACCTGTGGCGACCGGACTGCTCCACGGTGACCAGGCCGCCGTCCAGCAGCTTGCGGAGGTGCGCACTGACCGTCTGCGGCGACACACCCGCCTCGGACGCCAGCAGCGACGCAGGCAGCGACCTGCCGTCGGCCAGCGCAATCAGGACCTTCGCCCGCGCAGGTTCGGCCATCAGCGCCGCAACGCGCGCGACATCCGCATCACCTTCCATACCTCCCATGCTGGCACCAAGACACTTCGACGGTCAGCGAAGTACTCCGGTGGGAACTTGGGGAGCATGCTGCTCGCACTGTTGTGTGTCGGGATCTTTCTGATCCAGCTGGACGTGACCGTGGTCAACGTCGCCCTGCCGACGATCCGCCTCGACCTCGCCACCAGCCTCACCGGACAGCAGTGGGTCGTTGCGGCGTACATGATCGCGCTGGCCGTCCTCCTGCTCCCGTTCGGCGCGCTAGGCGACCGCATCGGCCATCGACGCGTACTGCTGACCGGCCTGACCGTCTTCGGCCTCGCATCGCTCGCCTGTGGTGTAGCGCCCACTATCGAACTGCTCGTCGCCGCACGCGCTCTGCAGGGCGTCGGCGCCGCACTGCTGCTCCCGGGCACGCTGGCGGTCATTACGAACCTGTACGTCGACAGAGCCGCAAGAGCACGGGCTGTCGGCATCTGGTCAGGCGCAGGCGCACTGGCGCTACCGTCCGGTCCACTGCTGGGCGGGTCGCTGGTGGCCGGGCTGGGGTGGCGGGCCGTGTTCCTCATCAACCTGCCGATCATCGCTGTCGGACTCCCGCTGGCCTGGCGGCTCGTCCCCGGACAGCAGGCGCACGACGAGCGCCCGCGGACCCGGCTGCGGATCGGTGCGAACTTCATCGGCGCCAACGTGATCGCCGGCCTGATGAACTTCGTCGGACTGGGCACCGTCCTGGTCCTGACGCTCTACCTGCAGGAACACCTGTCCCACAAGGCGTTCCGGGCCGGCCTCGAGCTCATCCCGCTCTTCCTGCCGCTGGCTGTACTGGGACCAGTCTCCGGCCGCATCACCGCCCGGTACGGTCCGCGGCTACCGATGTCCATCGGGCTGATCCTCGGCGTCGTCGGATCCGCCAGCCTGCTTCGCATCCACGACACCAGCGGCTACGCGGCTGTCGTACCGGTGCAGCTCGGTCTAGGTCTCGGCATGGGCTTCCTGACCGCCGCCGTGGTGCACGCCGCCATCGCCGCGCTACCAATGGACCGCGCAGGCCTGGCCAGCGGCGTCAACAACACCAGCCGCCAGGCGGTCGGGGCTCTGGGCATCGGTGTGTACGGCGCCATGCTCGGCCACTCCCCCAGCTTCGTCAGCGGACTGCACGTACTGGGCTGGCTCGGCGCGGGCCTCTGGGCGGTTGCCCTAGGCATCACGTGGCTGGCCGTGGAGTGAGGTCAGTCGACTGGCCAGATGGCGCGGAAGATCGTGGAACGGAGCCGGTAGAACCTGCCGCGTACGGACTGGATCAGCGCCGGCGACGGCCGCAGCCGTTCGATCGGGAATCGCATGGGGACTTCCTGAGTCGGTGCAGGACCTGGTGTCCTAGCTGGTGTCCTAGCTGCTCCTGTAGTGCACCGTGTTGGCGATCTCGGTGGCGCGGACCTGACGATCCCTGGGCACTGCCACCTGCACGAGCAGCGAGCCGCCGTCCCCGTAATCGACAACTCGTTGGAGCAGCACGATATCCGCACCGAAGCAGCGACTGGAAACCCGGTCGGTGACCATCTGTTCACCGACCGCATGGGAATTCGCGCCGCCGGGGTTCTCACACTGATCACTCTCCGGCACCGCGAGCTTGGTCTTGGACACCCCGATGAACACGCCCGGCGAATGCCCCGACCAGTTGGCGTCCTTGCTGACGCGGAACGCCGGAGCGCTGTCGTTGCTGCCCGGCACGGTCCAGACCGAGGTGGCCATCGACTGCGCCCAGGCGCGTGGCAGCTCGACCTGGAACCCGTCCTTCGCGACCGTGACCTCTTCGCGGCCGGCCAGGTACCACTGGCCGCCGTACCCGGCGCCGCCGCCGACCACAAGCGCCAGCAGAGCCGCGACGACCCAGCGGCCCCGTCGCTTCTTCGGCGGCGCGCCGGTCGTCGACGCCGCCTCGGTCCTTGCCTGAGCAGCAGCCTCGGACACCGCGTCGGACACTGCCCTGGCCGCAGCCTCGGCCGCCGCCGGCTCCCCGGCCGCCGGTCCGGTTGCCGGTTCGGCCTCCTGGACCGCTGATTCGGTAGCGGCAGGTACGGCTTCGGTGGTCTCCGACGGGTCCGCGGGCTTCACGATCGTCGGCTGATTGGCATCGCTGAGCGCGGTCAGGTCGTTCGGATCGTCCCTGTCACCGGGAGCGCCGGCGATGTGGACGGTCTCGCGCTCGGAGAGCGGGAGGTCGCGGGTGTTCTCGTCGAGCGCGCCGACGAGCTGCTTGGTGAACGTCTGCACGTCCGGCCAGCGCTTCTCGCGATCCGGCTCCAGGGCCCGGACGATCGCCGCGTCGACCTGGCTCGGCAGGTCGAACCCGAGCGAACTCGGCGGCGGCGCCACCTCGACCCGGCTGGCGGCGCCCAGCCCGTCCACCTGGTGCGGTGAGCGCCCGGTGAGTGCTGCGTACGCGACGGCTCCCAGCGAGTACTGGTCGGCGCGCTGGTCGAGCCGCTCCCCCAGCGCCTGCTCCGGAGCGACGTACGACGGCGTACCGCCGGGCATCGTGATCCGCGAGACCTCGTCGAGCGACTTGCCCAGACCGAGGTCGGACAGCACCGCCCGCTCCCCCTCGTCGGTACTGCGGAACAGCACGTTGGCGGGCTTGACGTCGCGGTGCAGCAGCCCGCGCCGGTGCAGCGCCTGCAGGCCGCGACCGACCTGGACGACCACGTCGACCGCCTCGGACAGGGGGAGCGGCTTCTGCTTCAGGCGGTCGGCCAGCGTGCCGCGGTCGGCGTACGTGAGGACCAGGAACGGCCGTCCGTCCTCGAGCTCGCCGACGTCGTGCACCTGGACCACATGCTCGGACTCGACCCGGCGCAGGAACCGGCCCTCCTCGAGGAACCGGTGCCGGACCGAGTCGTCGTGGCCCCAGTTGTCGGCGAGCACCTTGATCGCCACCTCGGCGTCGAGCTGCTCGTCATGAGCCAGCCACACCGTGGCGAAACCGCCTGAGCCCAGGCGTCGGCGCACGACGTACCGACCGAGTCTGGTTGGGACCCCCATACAGGGCATTATGGGTCATTGGAGTGTCCCTCACCGGGGCCCATCG